>NZ_BDBA01000021.1 GCF_001612745.1 Nocardia amamiensis NBRC 102102
TGTCGATTGTCCGCTCGCTACGCTCGCTCATGCAGGCAAGGCTAATCTCTGTCACTCCGCGCGTGCACTGACGTCGTCCAGGGCGGCCGCGATCGCACGCGGCAGTTCCAGGGTTTCCGCCGCCAGCACGCCGGTGAGCTGCCCGATGTCGCGTGCGCCGACGATCATGCTGGCGATACCGGGACGTTCCCGGATCCAGGCCAGCGCGACCGCCAGCGGCGAGGTGGCCAGTCCGTCGGCGGCGGTCACCAGCGCCTCGACCACCCTGGTCGCGCGGTCGTCGAGCCGGTGGCGGATCTCGGCGGCGGTCGCCTCGTCCGCGCCCCGCGAATCGGCGGGCACCCCGTCGCGATACTTGCCGGTGAGGATGCCCCCGGCCAGCGGCGCGGTAGCGATCAGCCCGACGCCATGATGCTGGGCGGCGGGAAGGAAATCGGTTTCGGTGTCCCGGGCCAGCAGCGAGTACGTGGTCTGCGCGACGGTGACGGGCGCGACCGCCGCGATGCTCGCGACCTGCCAGGCGTTGAAACCACGGACCCCGGCGTAGCGGACGCGCCCGGAGCGGACCGCGAATTCGAGGGTCGCGGCGACCTCCTCGAGCGGCGTCGCCGGATCCCAGGCGGCGACATGCCAGATATCGAGGTAGTCGGTGCCCAGTTCGAGCAGTGTCCGATCGAGCTGGCGCAGCAGCGCGCGGCGCGAGGTGTCCACGGCCGGGCCCACCGGTTCCGGTGCGGGCACCGACGCTCCCACCGGTGCGGGCGTGGCCACCGGCGCGACACCCGCGCAGCCGCTGAGCACCAGATCGTCGCGCGAGACCAGATCGCCGAGCAGTTCGGCCAGGATCCGTTGCGCCGCACCGCCTGCATAAGCGGGGGAGGTGTCGACCAGCGTGCCGCCTGCCTCGGCGAACGCCACCAACTGTCGTGCCGCCTCGTCGGTGTCGGTATGCGCACCCCAGGTGTGGGTCGCCAGTCCTATCCGGGACACCCGCAGGCCGCTGCGGCCGACCGTCCGCTGTTCCATCACCGTGTCCGCGCAATCGTCACGGCGCCAAGCCTAGAGTGTGGACACCCGACTCGACGCCCACCAGCACAGTGGGTCGCGGAAACCGCCCCACCCGTTGCGACGGCCACAGCGGGAACAGCCGGGAATGCCGCCGCGACCTCGACACTGTACTGTCGCTGCGTGATTGCGGCGGTGGTCACAGTGGCGCGACCGACCGCCGGACCCTTGCCCAGGTGGGAACAGATATTCCGGGCGGAAGTGGAGGCTGGTTCGTGGTTGGTGAGTCGATGACCTGGGTGCAGGCCTTGGTACTGGGTCTGGTGCAGGGACTCACGGAGTTTCTGCCGGTCTCCTCCTCGGCGCATCTGCGCATCGTGTCGTCGGTCTTCTTCGGCGACGACGCGGGCGCCTCGTTCACCGCGGTCACCCAGCTGGGCACCGAAGCCGCGGTGCTGGTGTTCTTCGCCAAGGACATCTGGCGGATCGTGCTGGCCTGGTTCGCGGGTCTGCGCGACCGGATGACCGCGCGCGGCCCCCAGGAACTCCCACTGCACGATCAGCCCACCACCAAGCTTCCGGTTCTCACCGCCGACCGCACGCGTGTTCTCGACGAACAGACCCAGCGCGACCTCGACTACCGCATCGGCTGGTATGTGATCATCGCCACCATCCCGATCGGGGTGCTGGGGTTCGTCTTCAAAGATCAAATCCGCACCGGGGCACGCAATCTGTGGCTGGTGGCGTTCATGCTGATCTTCTTCGGCTTGATCATCGCCGCCGGTGAACACTTCGGACGCAAACAACGCCCGATCGAGCAGCTGACCACGCGCGACGGTCTGGCCATGGGTTTCGCCCAGTGCCTCGCGTTGATCCCCGGCGTCTCGCGCTCGGGCGCGACATCAACCGCCGGTCTGTTCCTGGGATTGGAACGGGAAGCAGCCGTGCGGTTTTCGTTCCTGCTCGCCATTCCCGCCGTGACCGCTTCGGGCCTGTTCAGCCTGCCGGACGCGTTCGAACCCGCCGGTGAGGGACTCAATGCCAGCGGGCCGCAACTGCTGGTGGCCACAGTGCTGGCATTCGTCGTCGGCTACGCGTCGGTGGCGTGGCTGCTGCGTTTCGTGGCGCGGCATTCGTTCTACTGGTTCGTCGGCTACCGCATCGTGCTCGGCCTGGTCATCATGGGTCTGCTGGCGGGAGGGACGGTCTCGGCGACATGATCGCTAGGCTGGCCGCATGACGGTGATCCTGTTGCGGCACGGTGTGTCGACGTCGAACACCGCCCGCACACTCGCCGGCCGCAGCACCGGCGTCGGGCTCACCGAACGCGGCGACGAGCAGGCCAGGGCCGTGGCCGAACGACTGGCCGGGCTGCCGATCGAACGCATCGTGCACTCCCCGCTGCTGCGCTGCCAGCTCACGGTGGCGCCGCTGGCGGAAAAGTTCGGTCTGGAGCCGGTATTCGACGACCGGCTCATCGAAGTCGATTACGGCGAGTGGACCGGCCGCCCGATCGCCGAACTGCTCACCGAACCGCTGTGGAAAGTCGTACAGCGACACGCCTCCGGTGCGGTGTTCCCCGGCGGCGAGGGCCTGGCTCACGTCCAGTCCCGCGCGGTGGCCGCCATCCGCGACCACGACCGCGCACTGGCCGAGCAACACGGCCGTGACGCGCTGTGGGTGGCGTGCACCCACGGCGACGTGATCAAGGCGGTGCTCGCCGACGCCCTCGGCATCCACCTCGACGGCTTCCAGCGGATCCTGGTCGAACCCGCCTCGATCAGCGTCATCCGCTACACCCCGACCGCACCGTACGTGTGGCGGATGAACGACACCGGCGCCGACCTGTCCGCCCTCGCAGCCACCGGCGGGCAACCTGCAGGCGCCGCCTCGGCGGCACCGGATACCGCGACCACCGGTCCCGTCCCCGGTGGCGAGCTCGGTAGCGGCGGAAGTGCGGATAATGGGAATGCGGAGCGCTGAGATTCCTTGTAGACGACCGAGCGGTCGTTGTATGGAATCCCCGCGCCGCGGGTAGTCGATCAGGGTCACGTATCAGGAGGTGCATGTGTCACGCGCAATCCATGTATTCCGCACCCCCGATCGTTTCGTCGCCGGGACCGTCGGTGAGCCGGGCGATCGCGCGTTCTATCTGCAGGCCGTGCAGGAACCGCGCGTGGTCAGCGTGCTGCTGGAGAAGCAGCAGGTGAAGGTGCTCGCCGACCGGATGGGCCTACTCCTGGACGAGGTCGCCCGCCGCTTCGGCGCGGAGGTGCCGCCGCAGGCCGAGGACGTCACCGACAACGCGCCGCTGGTCACCCCGATCGACGCCGAGTTCCGGGTCGGCACCATGGGCCTGGGCTGGGACGCCGACGCGGGCGCGGTGGTGGTGGAGCTGCTGGCGATCACCGAGACCGAGGTCGACGAGTCGGTGGTGCTCGACGACACCGAGGAAGGACCCGACGCGGTGCGGGTGTTCCTCACCCCGATCCAGGCCCGCGAATTCGCGTTACGCTCCACCCGGGTGATCGCGGCGGGCCGACCGCCGTGCCCGCTGTGCGGCGAGCCGCTGTCGGCGCGCGGGCACATGTGCGTGCGAACCAACGGCTACAAGCGCGGCGACATCTTCGGCACGGCCGAACTAGAGGAGTGATTCGGTGGCCGAGGCCGGGGACGGGTTCCACAGCGGCGAGCTGACGGTCATCGGGCGGGTGAACACCGCCAGCAACGTGACCCTGGTCTGCGATGTGCTCGACGGCGACCAGCCGGTGCGGGTGGTCTACAAACCGATCCGCGGCGAACGGCCGCTGTGGGACTTCCCCGACGGCACCCTGGCCGGACGCGAGGTGGCGTCGTATCTGATCTCCGAGACGATCGGCTGGCGCGTGATCCCCGAAACCATCCTGCGCGAAGGCCCTTTCGGGCCCGGCATGGTGCAACGCTGGGTCGACGGCGTGGACAACCACACCGACCGCGGCAACCGGCTGGACCTGATCGACCTGTGCCCGGCGGGCGCGGTCCCCGACGGATTCCGTGAGGTGCTGCGCGCACTGGACAACGACGGCAACGAGGTGTCGCTGATCCACGCCGACGATCCCCGGTTGCAGCGCGTGGCGGTGCTGGACGTGCTGCTCAACAACGCCGACCGCAAGGGCGGGCACGCGCTGGAAGGCCTGGACGGTCAGGTGTACGGCGTCGACCACGGCATCTGCCTGCACACCGAGCACAAGCTGCGCACCGTGCTGTGGGGCTGGGCAGGCCAACCCATCGCCGACGACCTCATCGCAGACATCACCGCATTCGCCAAACAATTGCCGGGTGCGTTCGCCGACGCGCTGAGCGAGCACATCACCGACAGCGAGATCGAGGCGCTCGCCGAACGCGCCCACCAAGTGCTCGACAACCCGGTGATGCCGCTTCCGCGCACCGCACGCCCCATCCCGTGGCCCGCCTTCTGAACCCGACGCTCGAGCTGCCGCGGTCGATGCCGTGCCGGACGGATTCCTGGCACAGTTGAAGCTCGAACGCTCGGCGCGATGACGAGGAGGACCCCGATGACCCACTCCGCCGGAGACCGTGCGGCACCGACCGTACAGATCAGCATCGGGGCGCCGACCTACACCCTCGCGCTGCACTACGTGCATCTCTACGACAAGAAGCCCTACCCCGACACCGATCTGCACCTGTACGGCAACGGCGTCTACTGGCTGCGCTCGGCGGGGGAAGACCACTTCGGCGTCTACGTCCTCACCGAGGGCTCGGTGGACTCCGGGCGGTTCACCATGCGCTTCATCTCGTTGCCTTCGCCGGACTGGGGAAATACCGTCGCCTATCACGAACTCGAGTTCGACGTGGCGCGCGGCGAATTCACCCAGATCGCCCTCGCCGACACCGATCCCGATATCCCCGACCTGGACGGGACGTTCGCGATCACCCGCAACACGATCACCGATCCCACCCGGCGCGACAGGTGAATCAGCCGGAGCCGAACTATTGACATCCCACGATTCGCCCGAAGACGCAGGTCGCGACGTGCCTGCGGAACAGCCGGGCCGCGGGTGGCCCCAGGGCGGGGACGGATGATCTGTACCACACCTTTACCCTCATAAGCATGCAGTCCTGGTCCGACACCGCCATCCCCGCCGTCCCTGGAGCAGGACCGCCGCTGCGGTTGTACGACACCGCCGACCGACAGGTACGGCCGGTCACGCCCGGCGCCACCGCCACCATGTACGTCTGCGGGATCACCCCCTACGACGCCACCCACCTTGGGCACGCCGCAACCTACCTGACCTTCGACCTGGTCAACCGGCTGTGGCGCGACGCAGGCCACGACGTGCACTACGTGCAGAACGTCACCGACGTCGACGACCCGCTGTTCGAACGCGCCGAACGCGACGGCCTGGACTGGCGCGAGCTCGGCTCCTCGGAAATCGACCTGTTCCGCGAGGACATGTCCGCGCTGCGGATCGTGCCGCCGCGCGAGTACGTCGGCGCCATCGAATCCGTCGACGAGGTCGTCGAATTCGTGCAGAAACTGCTGGCGTCCGGCGCCGCCTACGTCGTCGAAGACCCCGAATTCCCGGACATCTACTTCCGGGCCGACGCCACCGAACAGTTCGGATACGAATCCGGCTACGACCGGCCCACGATGGAGCGGCTGTTCGCCGAGCGCGGCGGCGACCCCGACCGTGCGGGCAAACGCGACACCATCGACGCGCTGCTGTGGCGCGCGGCCCGCCCCGGCGAGCCGTCCTGGCCCGCCCCCTTCGGCGCGGGCAGGCCCGGCTGGCACATCGAGTGTTCGGCGATCGCGGGCAACCGCCTCGGCCCGGAATTCGACATCCAGGGCGGCGGCAGCGACCTGATCTACCCGCACCACGAGTACTCCGCCGCGCACGCCGAGTCGCTGATCGCGGGCCGTCGTTTCGCCCGCCACTACGTACACGCCGGCCTGATCGGGCTGGACGGGGAGAAGATGTCGAAGTCCCGGGGCAACCTGGTACTGGTGTCGGTGCTGCGCCGCGACGGCGTCGACCCGGCCGCCATCCGCCTCGCGCTGCTGGCCGGCCACTACCGCCAGGACCGGATGTGGACCGGCGCGCTGCTCGAGCACGCGCAGCACCGCCTGCGGCTGTGGCGCGAAGCCACCGCGCTCACCGCGGGTCCCTCGGCCACCGACACTCTCGCGCGGCTGCGCCAGCATCTGGCCGACGACCTGGACACCCCCACAGCGCTCGACGCGGTGGACAACTGGGCCCGTCAGGCCATCGACTACGGCGGCCAGGACAGCGAAGCACCCGGCCTCATCGCGACCGCGGTCGACGCACTATTGGGCATCCGCCTGTAAAACGCCTTCGCCGCGCAGATTTCCCGGCCGGCCACTTGCCCGCACTCGGGAGTCCGTGATGGGGTACCGGTGTGTGCAGGATTCCTGGCCTGGGACTGTTCGGGCACGGCGGCAAACTGGCCACGCTCGCGGCCGGAACGTTGCGGCCGGCGGCCGAGCCCACCGATGCGCGCACGATCGCCGCACGCATCCGTTTCTTCGGCGCCGACAGCATCGACAGCGAATCCGCCGCGCCGCGCCCGGACCGGGTGGTGCTGTCCTGGATCGGATGCACCACCTACGCCGTGGCCATCGGGGGTTCGGTGTTCCTGCTCGACGCCTGGGTGCCGCGGCTGACCAGCACCGGATACGTCCCGGCGACCCCGCAGGACCTGGTGGACCTGGCGCCGGCGGCGATCTTCATCGGCCATGGGCACTTCGACCACGCCGGTGACGCCGCCCGCATCGCGCAGGCCAGCGGCGCCACCGTGCACGGCACCGCCGAACACTGCGCGACCATCGCCGCGCAGGTCACCGATCCGGCGTTCGCGACCGCCGCGCACGGCGACGCCGGCACACCGATCGGCACCCGCGACGACTTCACCGTCGGCGCGGTCGAGGTGACCGTCGTCCGGCACCTGCACTCCGCACGCACCCCGCCCGACCCGATCAACGGGTCACCGCGCTTTTTTCCCCGCCCGCAACCCGGGATCGTGCTCGCCCATCCGCCGACGCTGCACGGCCTGCTGCAGGGTGTTCCGCGTCTGCGTGACCCGGAGGGCGGAGTGCTGCTGTATCAGTTCCGGGTCCCGGGCTTCACGCTGACCTGGCACGACTCCACGGGTCCGCTCACCGAGCGCGCCCCGCACGTGTTCGACATCCTCGCCGCGCTGCCGGCCACCGACGTGCAGATCGGCGCGGTGCAGGGCTACAACCAGATCAGCAACGGCCTGCGTGATCCACGCACCTACATCCAGGCACTCACCCCGGCGCTGTTCGTGCCGAGCCATCACGACAACTGGCTGCCCGGCCTCACCGCGAGCGCCGCGACCTATGACGCACCGTTGCGCGCCGAGCTGGACCGGATACCCGCCGCGCAACGACCGGACTTGCGCACCCTGCACGACCCGTCCGACTACGTACGGCCCCAGCGGCTCACTTTCGCGCTGTGAGCCCGGCGCACGCGTTGCCATTCACGCGGATTCGCTACAACCGCGCCTGCCGGCCCTCCGGTTCACGCACCGTCTCGCCCGGCTCCTCGGCGTAGAGCAACGCGATCTGCTCGGCGTACTTGTCCGCGATCGGCTTGCGGCGCAATTTCATCGTCAAGGTCACCTCGTCACCGCCGGGTTCCCAGAACGTCGGCAGCACGGTGAACCGTTTGATCTGCTCGACCCGCGACAGCGTCGCGTTGCCCGCGGCCACACCGCGCGCGATCTCGGCGACCACACCCGCATCAGCCGCCAGCGCCGCGGCGGACGCGTCCGGCAGCCCATGCTTGGCGGCATACAGCGCAGCGGTTTCGGCATCGATGACGACCAGCGCCGTGTTGTACGGCCGGGCCTCACCGATCACGGCGATGGCGCCGACCAATGGTGTCGCGGCTTTGATCGCGTTCTCGATGTTGGCCGGGGACATGTTCTTTCCGGCCGAGTTGATGATCAGCTCCTTCTTGCGGTCCACAACCCGCAGGTAGCCGTCGTCGTCGACGGACAGGATGTCGCCGGTGTGCAGCCAGCCGTCGGGGTCCAGTGCCTCGGCGGTCTTCTCCGGTTCCTTCCGATACCCCTTCATCACCAGCGGCCCACGCACCAGGAATTCACCGTCTTCGGCGATGCGCCACTGCATTCCGGGCAGCATCCGGCCGACCGACCCCAACCGCGCCTCCTGCGGTGAACAGGCACTGGCCACGCAGGTGAGCTCGGACATGCCCCAGATCTCCGAGATCGGGACGCCGATCCCGAAGAAGAACCCGAGCGTCTGCGGCGGAATCGGCGCCGCACCCGACATCGCCCATTTCAGCTGGTCCAGACCGATTTTCGCGCGCAATCCGGACAGCACCCGCTGGTCGGCCTTCGCCCATTCGGCGGCCAGTCGCTCGTCGATCGGTTCCCCGCGCAGCTGCGCGTCGGCCTTGCGCGCCGCCACCTCCAGCGCCCACGCCAGCGCACCGCGGGTCGCGTCGTCGGCTTCGGCGGCCACGGAGAACTCGATGGCCGCCTTCAGCTTCTCCCACACCCGCGGCACCGCACCCCAGATGGTGGGGTGCACGTCGGCCAGTGCGGCAGGCAGCAGCGACCGGTCGGGCACCACGGTGATCTGCGTGCCGTACATCTGCTGCAAGTACAGCGAACAGAAACGGTCGGCAATGTGCGCCGAGGGCAGGTAGGAGGTCTGCCGGTCGCCGAACTCGACCGGCAGCACCGCGTGGAACGCGCGCGCTTCGGCAAGCAGATTGGCGTGGGTGATCTCCACACCCTTCGGGTTACCTGTGGTTCCGGAGGTGTAGACGAGAGTGAGAACGTCCTGCGGCCGCACGGCTTGCCAGGTGGCTTCGAAGTCGAAGTCGGGGCGGCCGAGCGTCTTCAGCTCCGCCAGCCCCACAGTTCCTTCGGGGTTCCCATCGATGCAGACGATCGTCTCGATCTGCACGCCGCAGCGCCGGATGCGCTCGACATACTGCTGCTCACAGAACACCACCCGGTTGCCCGCATTGTCGAAGACATAGTTCAGCTGCTCCGGCGACAAGGTGTTGTACACCGAGAACGACGTCGCGCCGGCGTGCTGTGCGCCGACTTCGATCGGGTAGAACTCCGTCCGATTGCCCATCATCAACGCCACGGTGTCGCCGCGGCCGATCCCGAGGGCGGCCAGACCGCCCGCGACCGCGCGGACCTGCTCGGCATACTCCCGCCAGGTCAGCGCCTGATCGCCGCCGATGGAGCGGACGGCCACCGCGTCCGGATCGATCGCCGCGCTGTGTTGGAATGCGGCACAGGTCGTATTCGGTTCGGTCATCGCATACCTCGTTCAGTGACACTCGAGTTCCCGGACAGTAGGTGCCCGGCCGCGACGAGTGCAGCGTTTCGATCGTTTCGGGTGCAGCGGACTTTCCGCGCATATCCACCGAACCTACTCTCCCGCAAGGTATTCGCGAGAGGCGCTGGCCGAACTCCGGCTGGCTAGACGGTCAATGCCGCGACAGCTTTGGCGTACATGGTGTTCTTGATCGCGCCCAGCGTGCCGGGGTCCTTCCCGCCCAGCGGGGCCAGCAGCGCCAGCGCGGTGTCGGTGACGGCACCTTCGGCGGCGGTGGCGTCGACGATGTCGGCGGCCGCGGCGTCGATGCCACCGAAGCGGCGCGCGGTCGTCATCGAGGCCACCGCGGCCTTCGGTGTGAGCTTGGCTTGGATGAGTGCGGCCATGCCGGGTGTGAAGGGGATGCGGATGTCGGCCTCGGGGAAACAGAAATAGCCGCGGTCGGCGCGCATCACGCGGTAGTCGTGGGCGATGGCGAGCATGGCGCCCGCGCCGAACGCGTGGCCGGGCAGCGCCGCCGCGGTGGGCATCGGCAGAGTGAGGATCCGCGCGAACAGTGCCTGCACCTGCCCGACGTACCACTCGGCGCGATCGGCGTTCGCGCTGAGCCAGTCCAGGTCCAGCCCGTTGGAGTAGAACTTGCCGCCGGCGGTGGTGACCAGCCCGTCGGCGCCGTCGGCGAGCGCGGTGTCCAGGTGGGCGCCCACTTGTTCCAGAAACATGGGGGAGAAACGGTTTTCGTCGCCGCCCAGATCCAGGACGGCGATCTTGTCGTGGTAGTCGAGTGTAGGCATGGTGTGTGCATCCTTGGGTGGGGGATAGGGGACAGGAGAGGGATCGTCAGGGTGGCGGGCCGACCGCGAGGACAGCGCGCACGGCGCCGCGGAGGTATTCCCGCGCACGGGGATCGGCGAGCCGCTCGCGGCGCAGCAGCACCGCGGTGGGCAGGTCGACCAGGCACAGGGTGATCACGTCGACGGCGCGGCGGTCACCGCGCTGCCACAGGTGTTGCGACAGCCGGATCATCAGCTCGGCCAGCATCCGGTCGGTCGTGGCGAGTTCGGTGGCGACGGCCTCGGGCAGTTCGCCCAGCAACTCCTCACGCCGCACGGCGAGCAACAGCCGCGACGAGTCCGGATGCCGCTCGGCGAACACCGCGGGCGCTTCGGCGGCCGCGACCACGGCCTCGACCCGGTCACTGCTGCCCAGTGCCGTGTCGACCAGCGCGGTTTGCAGGTCGAGGAAGCGGCGCGCGGCGCGCAACCAGGTGCGGCCGAGCAGTTCCGCGCGCGATCCGAAGGTGTGGTAGATCGCGCCGTTGGACATGCCGGTGGCGGCCGCGACCGCGCGCGTGGTGACCGCGGCGGGGCCGCAGCGAACGGCCAGTGATTCCGCGGCGTCCAGCACGGTGCCGGGGTCGTGCGTCCGGGGTCGGGGCATGACGCCACTATAACAGAGCATTCGCTCTGTTATAGTCCGGTCGCCCCCGTGGGCCAGATGACCCAGCGGCGCTAGGTATTTCAGCTGGTAACAGGTACCAACGGGTATCTAGGGGTACGCCGCGGTACTTCGCCCGGCGCGGTCCGACCGACGCTACGATGGGGTACTGTTCGGTCCCTCACCCGCCCTGCCCGAACGAAGAGAACGGCGCCGCGAATGTCACGTGTGGTCACCAAGGAGCAGTACTTCGACACCGGCTTGGAGGTGCTCGCCGAATTCGGCTTCAAGGGTCTGAACATCGGCGTGCTCTGCCGCCGCCTCGGCGTCACCAGCGGGTCGTTCTACCACCATTTCGGCAGCTGGCAGGGATTCGTCGACGCGTTACTCGACCACTGGGAGAACCGCCAGGTCCGCATCCTCGGGACGATGCCGTTCAACCAGGGCAACCCCGACGACGACATCCGCGCCATGTCCGACCTCGCCGCCGGACTGCACCACGCCGCCGAAGCCGCGATCCGCGCTTGGGCCGCCAACGACGAATCGGTCAACCTCGCCCTCAAACGCGTCGACGAATCCCGCAGGCGCACCGTGCACAAAGCGATCAAAGGCGTCGTCGGTGACGAGGACACCACCGCCGTGGTCACCTCACTGGGCATGGCGATGCTCATCGGCTACCAGCAGATCGCCGCGGGCGGCGAGGACGTCTCACTGGACGAGCTGCTGGCCGAATACGCGCGCCTGATCTACACGCACGCCCGCGGCTGAACCCCGTGGACTACCCGAGCAGTTCGTCGACATAACACCACCGCCACGCCTCACCCGGCTCCACGCTGCGCATCACCGGGTGCCCGCTGTCGGCGTAGTGCTTGGTCGCGTGGTTGCCCGGCGAGGAATCGCAGCAGGCGACCTGCCCGCATGACAGGCACATGCGCAGATGCACCCAGTTCATCCCTTCCGCGACACACTCGGCGCATTCGTCGGGACCGTCGTGCATACGCACCAGAGGCGCAGAACGCAAATGCGCGCAGGTGTCCTCGCTCGGCGGCGCCGCCAATGGTTCGACCCGCTCTTCCTCGGTCTCGTCGAAGCGGTCGATCATGGACTCCTCCAGGTCCAATCGGGCCAGCACGTACTGCAGGATCTCGTGATCCACCGTGCCCGAATCCCGCACCCGCAAGACAGTTTCGCGTTCGGCCCGCAACATCTCCAACCGCAACCGCCGGTACTCGGCGGTGGGCGTGACCAGTTCCGATTCCGCCCGCCCCAGCCGCTCCCAGGCGGCGTTGGTCTTCCACGTGACGCGACTGCGCAATGTCTCCACCACACCGGGCGGCGTATCGGGCGTGACTCGCGCCTCCAGTACGGCCAAACCCGCCGCAGTCGCCTGCTGCATCAGATTGGCTTTCTGCAACGCGTCTTCCGCGCGGCTGGGCCCACGCAACCGCAGCCACCGCACCAGCCACGGCAGCGACGTGCCTTGCAGCAGCAGCGTTCCCGCCACCACCACCAGCGCCAGCAACTTCAGCACCGGCAACTGCGGAGTGTCCTCCGGCAACAGCAACACCGCAGCCAGCGTCACCACGCCGCGCATGCCCGCCCACGACACCACCACCAAATGACTCGCAGGCACCGCGCCACCCATCCCGAGACTGCGTGACAGCAGCGACGAACCGAACACCCACACCGGCCGTGCCAGCACCGTCGCCGCCAGCACCGCCAGCGCCGCGAACACCAGGGTGCGATGATCGAGCCCGCTGCGCCACGCCCCCTCCAGGATCCCGCGCACCTGCAGCCCGATCAGGACGAACACCGCGCTCTCCAGAATGAACTGGATGGTCCGCCAATTGGTGCGCTCGGCGATCCGCGACGCCGCGCTCTGCCACACCGGCGCGTTGTGCCCGAGAATCATGCCGCAGGTGACCACCGCGATCACCCCCGAAGCATGAATGCCCTCGGCAGGCAGATACGCCACGAACGGCGCGAGAAACGACAACGTCGTATCCAGCACCGGATCGGTGATGCGCCGCCGCAGCATCGCCAGCAGGTAGGCCACGACGATCCCGACCGCCGCGCCGCCACCGGCCGCGAGCGCGAAATCCGCACCCGCCGCCCAGATCGACACCATCCCCGCCATCGCCGCCAACGCGGTCCGCAACGCCACCAGCGCGGTGGCGTCGTTGAACAGCGACTCGTCTTCCAGGATCGTGACGATCCGCCGCGGCATCCCGATCCGGCGCGCCACCGCCGTCGCGGCCACCGCGTCCGGCGGCGCCACCACCGCACCCAGCGCGACCGCGACCGCGAACGGCACCGGCAGCAGCCACCACACCACCACCGCCACGACGAACGTCGTGAACAACACCAGCCCCACCGACAGCAACGCGATCGTGCGCGCGTTGGCCCGGAAATCCACCAGCGACGTGCGAATCGCGGCGGTATACAGCAAAGGAGGCAGCAAACCGAGCAGAATGATCTCCGGCTCCAGGTGGATCTCCGGCACGAACGGCAGATAGGAGGCCGCCACCCCGGCCAGCGTCAGAACCAACGGCTCGGATATCCCGAACCGACGCGCCAGCGCCGCCAACGCGGCCGCCGACGCAACGAGAACAACCAAGCCGATCGCGACGTCCACGGTGGAATTCTCGCACCAGGGCCCGATCGGCAAACGGCCAGCGCGGTACATGACATGTGCGCGACCGACCGAATTACTGTGCCAGGGCGCTCGCACGCGCCATGCTTGTCGGCGACGAGGAGGTAGGACATGGAGGAATTCGCAGCCTGGCGGGCGAACGGACGACGTCTCACACATCGCGGCCACCAGATCTTCTGGCGCGACGGCGGCGGCGGCACAGAGGGGACGCTGGTGTGCATCCACGGATTCCCCACCGCGTCCTGGGACTGGCACCGCATCTGGCCGAGCCTGTGCGAACGCTTCGCGCGGGTCATCGCCCCGGACATGATCGGCTTCGGATGGTCGGCGAAACCACGCCACTACGACTACCGTATCGCCGACCAAGCCGACATCCACGAGAACCTGCTGCGCGACCAGGGCATCCAGCGATTCCACGTGCTCGCCCACGACTACGGCGACACCGTCGCCCAGGAACTGCTCGCCCGGCACGCCGAACGCCGCGCGGCCGGTGACGAGTCGCTGGTGCTGGAATCGGTGTGCCTGCTCAACGGCGGCCTGTTCCCGGAGACCCACCGCGCGCGGCTGGTCCAGCGGCTGCTGGCCAGTCCGCTGGGACCGCTGGTCGGGGTGCTGGGCAGTGAGCGCACCTTCCACCGCAGCCTGTCGGCGGTGTTCGGGCCCGACACCAAACCCACCGACGCCGAACTGCACCAGTTCTGGCTGCTGTGGTGCAGCAAGCACGGTAAACGCAACGGCCACAAGCTGATCCGCTACATGGCCGAACGCCGCAAGCACCGGCAGCGCTGGGTAGCGGCCCTGCAGCAGGCCCAGGTACCGATCCGGCTCGTCAACGGACCGGCCGACCCGGTCTCCGGCGGCCACATGGTGCGCCGCTACCGCCAGCTGATCACCGACCCCGACGTGGTGGAACTGCCGGGCATCGGCCACTACCCCCAACTGGAAGCACCCGAGCAGACCCTCGCGGCCCTGCTGGAATTCCACGGAAACCGGGTGGACAAGCCCACCTCCTGAGCACGGGGGAAAGGTCGTCGCGGACCGGGCCGCGACGACCTTTATGGCAGACGCCATAATGGCGGCATGGCAGCGACACGCCGAGCCCGCAGCGACAGTTCCCCACGCCCCCGACTCGGGGACGCGCGGCAGCGGATGATCGACGGCGCGATCGACTCACTGCGCGTGCACGGCGCCAGCGCCACCAGCGTGGACCGGGTCCTGACGGCCACCGGCGCGCCACGCGGCTCGGTGTACCACCACTTTCCCGGCGGACGCACCGAGCTGATCACCGAGGCGGTCGGCACCGCGGGGGAGCTGATGTCGGCGTTCATCGAGCGCCTCACCCGCGACAACGACCCCGCCACCGCCCTGGACCGGTTCGCGGCGATGTGGCGGCGCACCCTGCTCGACAGCGACTTCCGCGCCGGCTGCCCCATCGTCGCCGTCGCCGTCGAAACCAACGACGACGCACCGCAGTTCGCCCGCCTCGCCGGAGAGGTCTTCCACCGCTGGCACCACGCGCTCACCGAGATGCTCCAGCGCAACGACGTGCCCCCCGACCGCGCGCGTCGCCTGGCCACCCTCACCGTCGCCGCGTTCGAGGGCGCTATCGCGCTGTGCCGCGTCCACCGCGACATCACCCCCCTCGACGACGCGCTCCGCGAACTGCGCGACCTGGTATCCACCATCCGCTGACCGGCGCGCACCGCGAGGTCTCTCACCCGCGATCCCACGACCCACGCCGCCCGCCTCTTGACACACCCATTATGGTGTATGCCATAGTCGGTAGCGGGCCGAACCACCCCTCGAATCACCTTCGCCCGGGCACACTCTCGCGTTCCGACCGCTGACGCGCGCACCGAAGGAGCCGCCGATGTCCGCCGCCGACCTGCACCTGGAGACCATCGAACTCGCACAAGACGGGCGCGTACTCACCGCGCGAATCGTGGCGCCACCGTGGAACTTCGTCACCCCGGCGGTCGTCCGCGATCTCGACACCCTCACCGCCGCGGTCGACACCGACGACAGCGTCGGCGCGGTCGTGCTCACCGGCGGGCTCCCTGGCCGCTTCCTCACCCACGCCGACCCCGCCGCCCTCACCGGCATGATCGAGCTGCCGCACCCGTTCATCCCCGCCCGCGCCGCGGCACCGTTCCTGCGCGCCGGCGCAGCAGCGCTGCGCCTGCCCGGCGCGGCGGCACTGGTCGAACGCCGCGGCGGAGGACTCGGCGCGGGACTGGTCTGGGGCTACCGCTGGAAACGCACCACCTTACGGATGAACCGCTCCGGCGTCGCCTACCTCGCCGCCATCAACGGACCCGCGCTCGGCGGCGGCCACGAGATCGCCCTGGCCTGCGACCTGCGCTACGCCGCCGACGCCGACCACATCCGCCTCGGCCAGATCGAGACACTGGCCAACCTCATCCCCGGCGGCGGAGCGACCCAACGCCTGACCCGCCTGCTCGGCGCCGCCAAAGCCATCGAGATCACCCTCGAAGGCGCACCCCTCACCGCGCAGCAAGCCCTGCAACTGGGGCTGCTCCACCGCGTGGTCGCCGCCGGTGAACTCCTCGCCGAAACCCAGGCGACCGCGGCCCGTCTGGCCGCCCGCAACCCCGTCGTCGTCGCCGAACTCAAACGCGCCGTCTACTTCGGCACCGACAAGTCCCTGTCCCGCGGACTGGACACCGAACAAGCCGGATTCGTCTCCGTCGGCACCACCACCGCGGCCGCCCGCACCACCAAAGCCTTCTTCGAGGACCTCGACCGCCTCGCCGACACCCCATTCCTCGCCGACCCGAAACCATGGCTGGACGGCACCCGCGTAGACCAGGTGAGCAAATGACCACATCCACCACACCAGCGGCCACCGGAGCATGGCACAAGACCGCCTGCATCCTCTGCGAGAACAACTGCGGACTGCTCATCCAGCTCGACGACCGCCGCTTCGCCAAGATCCGCGGCGACAAAGACCACGTCGCCTCCGCCGGCTACACCTGCAACAAAGCACTGCGCCTCGACCACTACCAGAACGGCGGAACCAGACTCACCGCCCCGCTGCGCCGCGAACCCGACGGCAGCTTCACCGAAATCGACTGGAACACCGCGATTTCCGAAGTCGCCGCACGGCTGACCGAAATCAAGGACAGCTACGGCGGCGACAAGATCTTCTACTACGGCGGCGGGGGACAGGGCAACCACCTCGGCGGCGCCTACAGCACCGCCCTGCGCCGCGCCCTCGGCAGCCGCTACCGCTCCAGCGCCCTGGCCCAAGAGAAGACCGGCGAAGGCTGGGTCGACGCCCACCTCACCGGCGGACACACCACCGGCGACTTCGAACACGCCGAAGTCTCGATCTTCATAGGCAAAAACCCCTGGCAGTCACACGGCGTCCCACGCGCACGCACCGTCCTGCAACAGATCGCCAAAGATCCCGCCCGCACCATGATCGTCCTCGACCCGGTGCGCACCGAAACCGCCGACCTCGCCGACATCCACCTCCAGGTGCGCCCCGGCACCGACGCCTGGTGCCTGGCCGCCCTGCTCGCCGTCCTCGTCCAAGACGACCTCGCCGACCACACCTTCCTCACCGAGCACACCACCGGATCCGGCACCGTCCTCGCCGACCTCACCCACATCGACGTCGCCGCCTACGCGGACATCTGCGGCATCCCCGAGCACCTGCTGCGCAGCACCGCCCACCGCATCGGCACCGCCACCAGCGTCGCCACCTACGAAGACCTCGGCGTCCAGCAGAGCCCCAACAGCACCCTCATCTCCTACCTGAACAAACTGCTGTGGCTGCTCACCGGCAACTTCGCCAAACCCGGCGGCATGCAACCCCATTCGTGGATGGCGCCACTGGCCGGTTACAGCCGCCAGGTCAAACGCAGCCCGGTCACCGGCGCACCACTTTTCGGCGGCATGCTGCCGTGCAACAGCATCGCCGAAGAGATCCGCACCGACCACCCCGACCGGTTCCGCGCCATGATCATCGAGTCCGCCAACCCAGCGCATTCGCTGGCCGACTCGGCCGCCTTCCGCGACGCACTGGACGCACTCGACCTGGTCGTCGTCATCGACGTCGCACTCACCGAAACCGCCCGCCACGCCGACTACGTGCTGCCCGCGGCCAGCCAATTCGAGAAATGGGAAGCCACCTTCTTCAACCTCGAATTCCCGCACAACACCTTCCACCTGCGCGCCCCGGTCCTGGACCCGCTGCCGGGCACCCTGCCCGAACCGGAGATCTACGCCCGGCTGCTGCGCGAACTCGGCGCCGTCGGCCGCGGCAAACTCGGCCTGCTGCGCGCCGCGGCGAAACTCGGACGACGCCCCTACGCCTTGGCCTTCGCGGCACTGCTGGCCATCGACAAATCCCTCGGCGGCCTGGCCCCCTACGTGCTGTACGAAACCCTCGGCCCGACCCTGCCCGATGACGCCCGCTCCGCCGCCGTGCTGTGGGCGCTGACCCAACGCGTCGCCAAGGTCTATCCGGCGGCGATGCGCCGCGCCGGGCACCGCGACGCCGACGCCTTGTTCGACGCCATCCTCACCAGCCGATCCGGAGTCACCTTCACCATCGACGACTACACCGACGCCTGGGACTACCTGCCACACCCCGACAAACGCATCCCCCTGGCCATCCCCGAACTCCTGCACGCCCTGCGCGAACTCACCGCCACACCCGCCACCCACACCAGCGCGGAATTCCCGTTCGTTCTCTCCGCGGGGGAGCGCCGTTCCTTCACCGCCAACACCATCTTCCGCGACAACACCTGGCGCCGCCGCGACCCCGAAGGCGCACTGCGCCTCAACCCCGACGACGCCACCCGCCTCGGCCTCACCACCGGCGACCGCGCCCGCATCACCACCCGCCGCGGCAACGCCGTCGCCGCCGTCGAAATCACCGACCGCATGCAACCCGGCCACGCCTCCCTGCCCAACGGACTCGGCCTCGACCTACCCGCCGGCGACCGCACCCAGCGCGTCGGCGTCGCCGCCAACGAACTCACCGACCTCACCTGGCGAGACGCCATCGCGGGCACCCCCTGGCACAAACACGTCCCCGCACGCATCGAACCTGCCTGACCCCGTGCCCATAGCCCGAACCGTCCCACCAAACAGCCGACATGCCGGGTTCTGTTTCGTAGATATCGCACACGGGTTGTGTCCCAACAAGTGTCGTGTGCGAACTGCCGGCTTCCGGAAGAGCCATGGCGTGGCCGACGGCGGCACTCGAATGACCGTTTCGGACCTTAGCGAATGGTCAGCGAGACAGCTGCCCCGCGCTCGATGCGGCGACGCCCGAGCCGACCTTGCCGAAGAGGTGAAAAGGAGTATGTTCTCCTTTCCGCTCTCAACTTATAGCGCACCGGGGGGCTTGCGGCAAGAACCGGGTTGTGCCGCATACTCGTCGGCCGAAGCTAGAACGTGCGGAAATGGGAGTAACGAGTGACGGACATCGACGTGATCATCGTGGGCGCGGGCCCCACCGGCCTGATGCTGGCCGGTGAACTGCGCCTGGCCGGAGTGCGCCCGCTGGTACTGGAACGGCAGCCGCAACCGCGAGACACCCCGAAGGCCAGCGGGCTCGGCGGGCGGATCCTGCACTTGCTGCGCTATCGAGGCATTCTGGACCGATTCGAGGCAGCCAGCAGCGACCCGAACCTGGCTCCCCGATTTCCGTTCGGCAATATGTATTTGGACTTCACGCACCTGGCAGATCCCCCGATGCGGGCGTTGCCGCTCCCGCAACGGGAAATCGAGCGACTGCTCGACGAACGCGCCCGCGAACTCGGCGCCGAGATCCGTCGCGGACATGAGGTGGTCAGGGTGAGCCAGGACGACGCCACGGTGACCGCGGACGTGCGCGGGCCGGACGGGCCGTACCGGGTGACCGCCCGATACCTGGTGGGCTGCGACGGCGGACGCAGCCGGGTCCGCGATATGGCCGGTATAGCGTTCCCCGGCACCACACATCCAGAGGTCAACAGGTTTGGCCAGGTCACCGTGCACGATTCGGTCACCGTGCTCGACAACGGCGACATCGACGTCCCCGGGCTGGGCAGGATCCATGCGGGTTTCACGCGGACAGACCGCGGTGTCTTCGCGTTCGCGGTCAGCTCCGGGGTTATGTCCCTCCAAACCACCGAAGACGAGTCCACCGACTATGACGATGACGAGCCGCTGACCCTGACCGAGCTCGGAGACAGTGCTCGCCGCGTGCTCGGGGCGAATCTCCCCTTGGGAGAACCGACTCGGCTGACCCGCTACACCTTCAAGGATCGGCAGGCCGAACAATATCGCGACGGGCGAATCCTGCTGGCCGGCGATGCGGCCCACCTGTTCCCCGCCACAGGTACCGCGCTCAATGTCGGCATGCTCGACACGGTCAACCTTGCCTGGAAGCTCGGCGCCGACATCCACGGCTGGGCGCCGACCGGCCTGCTGGACACGTATCACGGCGAACGCCACCTTGCCGGTGCACGAGCGCAGCTACAGACCCGAGCACAAGTGGCACTGCGGCGCGGACACGACCCAGCCGCCGAAGCGCTTCGGCAGGTCTTCCAGGAACTGGTCGTCGACGAGCCGGCATTGCGCCGCATGGGAGCCCTGGTCGGCCACACCGACATTCGCTATCGGATGCCGGGCTCCGACCACCACGCCTTGGCCGGCACCTTCGCACCCGACCTCACCTTGCACACCGACCAGGGCATCACCAGTGTCGCCGAACTCATGCAGACCGCACGGCCCGTCCTGCTCGACCTCGCCGACCGCCCCGGCCTCCGCGAGATCGCCCGAGACTGGCAGCACCGGATAGACATCCGCACCGCCAAGACCGATAACCGACCAGCCGACGCCCTACTGATCCGCCCGGACGCCCACATCGCCTGGGCCGCAAGGATCGACGAACCCGCCGATGCCGCCTCGCTCGCGCTGCGCGAAGCGCTCTCGTCCTGGTTCGGCGCACCCTGAAACGACAGTGCCAATAATCGATCGGCCTTCTGATCGGCCGACCGAACATCGCCAGGCACTCCTCGCGTCGGCTGCAATTTCGACCCGCTAGATCCTGCCGAGTTGCCGATTACAAGACATCTGCGACGCCTTGTAATCGGCAACGCAGGACGTTCGCGCCGAGGAAGTCAGAATGCGTGTGCACAGAGGTGGTGAGCATTTGCTGTCCCGCACCACCGCGACCGGCTCTACAGTCATCGCATGGCATTCCAGCTCGAACTGCAACCCGCCCCACCGTTGCGGTTGACCCCGGAGTGCCTGGTGCACACCGGAACCGCGCGACTGTTCGTCACCGGCATGCTCGTCCAGACCTCCGGCGCACCACCAGAACCATTCGGCTTCTTCCTCCCCGACGCCGCCGCCCTCCCCGACGACACGCCCGAACCACAGATCTGGGCCGAAGCATTCCTGATGACCGCGGTCGCCACATCGACCTCGGGCACCTTCCCGTTCGGGTTGGCACACGTCGAAGCCGGCTACCTGCCCGACCCACGCGACGGTACACACCGCTGGCTGCATATCGGCGGAGCAGCCCATATCGGCAGGGAACTGCGCATCGGCTACCGGGTCACGGTCCAGACGCGCTGAAACCGGCACCGCCAGCACGACCGCGCCAGGACACGTCAGGCAGTCGGCGCGGGCTCCCGCCCGCTCACCTGGTCGCGCCCATCCGACGCGACGGACGCACGCGTCACCACCACCCACGTGTTGTTCACCGCCGCGGCCCCCGAGAACATGTCCGTCAATGCCGGATCATGCAACAGGTTCACATTCGCCCCCGGCAGCGCCGCCGCCACCGTCCAGCCGACACCCGGCTCCTGATGCCCCCATCCATGCGGAATCGCCACCGTGCCGACGCGAATATCGTCACTGACCTCCAACGACACCACGATCGAGCCGGTCCGCGAACGCACCGTCACCCGCTCGCCATCACTCAACCCGCGCGCGGCCGCGTCCTGCGGATGCATCAGCGCCGTACAGCGATCCCGCCCCTTCACCATCGCAGGCACATTGTGCAGCCACGAATTGTTGCTGCGCAGATGACGGCGGCCGATCAACTTCAAATCGAAGCCCTCCGCCGGCGTGGTCAACGCCTTCCCCGCCCGCGCATCCGCCAGCACCGTACGCGCGGCAGCCACGAAATCCTCCGGCGCCAAACACACCTTCCGATCCTTCGTGCCGATCAGCGACCGCAACCGAGGCCGCAGCGGCCCCAGATCGATCCCCCCAGCCGCCGCACGCGCCTTACCCACTGTCAGCCCCTTGCGACCACGCCGCAACACCCCATACGGGCCCATCGCCACCCCCGCCGCGGCCACCCGCACCGGACTGATCCGATCGAACAACCCATTCAGCACCCGCCCGGTGAACCGGCGCGCGGGCAACGGCACCACTTCGGTGATCAACCGCGCCATGATCTGCCAATCGTCCAACCCGTCCGCGGGCGGCTCGAACACCCGCGCGTCGAAACGAAGGTTGTTGCGCACACTGAACAACGGGAACAGGAGGCTGACGTCCTCCCGCTCCAACGGCGAAATCGGCGGCAAAATGATGTCGGCGTGCCGCGTCGTCTCGGTGACGTACATGTCCACCGCCACATAGAAATCCAGCGAATCCAGCGCCGCACCCAACCGGCCGCGCTGCGGCGTCGACAACACCGGATTGCCCGCATACGTGATCATCGCCCGGATCCGCCCCGGGCCCTCGGTCAGGATCTCGGGCGCCAACGCCGCCACCGGCAACTCCGAACGGAACGACTTGTAGGTCCCGGAGCTATCCGTCCACGCCCCGTACCCCATCGGCAGATACTTCGCATATCGCGCCGCGTCGACCGGCGGCGTCCCGAACATCTGCCCGCCCGGCCGATCCAGATTCCCTGTCACCGCGTTGATCGTGTTCACCAACCAATGCGTCAGGGTCCCCGTCACCTGCTGACACACCCCGATCCGCGCGTACAGCACCGCCGACGCCGCCGCCGCGTGCTCCCGGGCCAGCTCACGAATCGTCTCCGCATCCACACCCGCGTGCGGCGCCATCCGCTCCGGCTCCGCCTCGACCACCAGCGCACGCAACTGCTCCCACCCGTTGCTCGCCGCGCGAACAGCCTTCTCGTCGCATAGCTCCTCGACGACCAGCACATGCAGCATCGCCAGCAGCAGATACACGTCACCACCCGGGCACACCGCGACATGCTGATCGGCCAACCGCGCCGTCTCCGTGCGCCGCGGGTCGATCACCACCACCTTCCCACCGCGCCGGCGCACCTCCCGAATCCGCTGCTTCGCATTCGGCATCGTGGTGATCGACCCATTGGACACCGCCGGATTCGCCCCCAGGATCACCAGCCGATCGGTCCGATCGATATCGGTCACCGGCATCAGCACATTCGAACCGAACATCCGCCAAGCCACGAACTCCTGCGGGAACTGATCGATCGACGACGCCGAAAAGAAGTTCCTCGTCAACAACGCCGCACGCAACATCACCGCATACAGCACCGACGAACTGTGCGCCGCCGGGTTGCCCAGATACATACCGATCGCACTGTTCCCGTACGCCCGGCGCACCTCGCGCAGCCGCCGCCCGATCTCCTGGAACGCCTCGTCCCAACCGATCGGCTCGAACGACGAACCCACCCGCCGCATCGGAGTACGCAACCGATCCGGGTCGTGATGCAACCCGCCCATCGCCGTCGCCTTGGGGCAGATGTATCCCTTCGACAGCACGTCCTCCGGATTCCCCTCGATCCGCGTCACCTGGTCACCCTCGACCGTGACCAGGATTCCGCAGTGCGCCTCACATAGGGTGCATTGCCGGGCAATGGTGCTAGCACTCATGGATTCCACCTTCTGCCGGATCGCTGCCCCCAGGCTAACCGGGGGCCGCCGCTCCGTACAGGGCTCTATGTTGCGTGGGCGACTGCCTCCACCTTCGGCGGTGCGAATCCGGGTAAGAACCGATTCGCCGTGGGAATCATCAGCTGAATCAGCGGGCCGATCCCGAACGCGTACACCACGGTTCCGATACCGACGCTGCCGCCGAGCACCCACCCGATCGCCAACACCGTCACCTCGATCGCCGTACGCACCACCCACACCGATTCACCGGTCCGCCGAACCAGTCCGGTCATCAGCCCATCGCGCGGTCCAGGACCCATACCGGCCCCGATATACAACACACTCGCCACCGCGTTCAGCACCACCGCGATACCCATCGCACCCACCCGGACCACGAGCGAATCCCACGACGGTAACCACGCCAGCCCCGCATCCACCGACACCGCGATCACCACCACATTGCTCACCGTGCCGAGACCGGGCAACTGCCGCAACGGAATCCACGCCAGCAGCACCACCACGCCCGTAATCGCCGTCACCGCACCGAAACTGATCGGCACATGACCGGCGACTCCCTGATGGAACACATCCCACGGATCCAGCCCCAGCCCCGCCCGCACCATCACCGCCATCGAGAACCCGTACAACCACAACCCGACGTACAACGCGACCAACCGACGAACCAGCACCGCCCAAGCCTGCCCGCAACTGGACCCGGCAACCAGAGCCACTCACCAATCACTGGACTGTAAAACAGAATCCACCGAACATCGCCACCACAGTGAGCAGCACCACCCATTTCATCACTGTGACGTTTTCCATGCGACCAGTTGGAGGGCCAGGGGAGAGGTGTCTAGCGAATTCACAATACTCAGCCACGTTCCCAAGACCGTCGAGAATCGCCAACTGCCAGCAACTGATCCAAGGTGACGCCCGTCGACTCGTCTCACGCCGAGCGGCGCGTTCGATGCTCGGCGACATGCACCCGATTCGAGCAGCGCGTCGAGCAGAACCGGCGCCGCCCGTTGCGGGAGGTGTCGATGAACACCAGTCCGCAGCCGGCACGGGCGCAGCGTCCGATACGGTTCGGATCCTCGCAGAACAGCTCCGCCAGCCCCGCCGCGGTGTACGCCTTCACCCGTTCATCCATCGGCGCATCCTCACGCGCGTAGTGCAGGTGCGGCTTTCGTCCGTCGTGCGTGGAGATATACGGCTGACTGGTGGTCTCCGCCAGCAGCGCGTTGAGCAATTCCACACTGGGGCTAGTGAAGACCTCGTCGAGTCTGGCTATCCACCGGCGCAGTCCGGCGAGCCGGCGGGCATTCAACGACCCGAGCGGCTTGTACCCGGATTCGTCCAACAGCCGGATCAAATCCTGCTCCGGCTCCGCGTTCACCAGCCGGGCCGCCAACTCGGCCGCCGCTCCGCCGTAAGGGTTGAAATGCACAAAGCCATTACATCAGGCTGGAACCATGATCGCTACCTGCCCCGCCTGCGCCTGGCCCGCACCCGTCCCGATCTCCGCACACGGCCCCGTGCGCTACCTGCGCTGCGTCTGCGGCCAATGGCTGATCAGCGAATACGGCACAGTCGTCGCCACCGCGGGACACAGCACACTCGGCGACGAAACAATGCCGTCCGGCGCGGCCTGAATAACCGAACATTCGCAAAATTCGCATCCGCAAACGGTTTCCATTACCGCAAAGATCCTGCCACAAATGTGCGACCACAAACTCGACAACATGTCCGAAACGCGGCGGCACCCATCAGCCGGTCCGAGCGGCAGGGACCAACCGTGCAATGACCGCAGCACACACGGAAACGCGGCTCACAGGCCGCGCCGAATTACCGCCGATAATCGACATTATGTCAAGTTGAGGCGCCGAGGCGCTCTCCTGGTGGTGCGACTGGTCCGCGCAGGACGACGGGCGCCAGTCCACCTCACGGCTCGGGTGATCCGGGCGCACTCCGGAATTCCGGCCCTGCCGCTCAGTACGAGCGCTTCGGTCGCTTGTCCATCAATCGAAGGATCAGTGGGGTGAAGATCAGTTGCATGGCCAGCTCCATCTTGCCGCCGGGGACCACGATGCAGTTGGTGCGCGACATGAACGAGTCGTGCAGCATCGACAGCAGGTAGGGAAAGTCGATGACTTTCGGGTCCGCGAACCGGATCACCACGAAGCTCTCGTCGGCCGTCGGAATGGTGCGTGCGATGAACGGGTTGGAGGTGTCCACGGTGGGGACGCGCTGGAAGTTGACGTAGGTGCGGGAGAACTGCGGGCAGATATAGGTGACGTAGTCCGGCATCCGACGCAGAATGGTGTCGATCACCGCCTCGCTGGAGTAGCCGCGGTCGGTTTTGTCGCGGATCACCTTCTGAATCCACTCCAGGTTGATGATCGGCACCACGCCGACCAGCAGATCGGTGTATCGGGCCACATCCACCGTCGAGGTGATCGCCGCGCCGTGCAGGCCCTCGTAGTACAGCAGGTCACTGCCGGGCGCCAACTCCTCCCACGGAGTGAAGGTCCCCGGCGGCTGCCCGTACGGCTTGGCCTCCATCTCGTCGTGCAGGTACCGGCGCACCGTCCCGACTCCGGTCTCGCCGTAGTCGCGAAACAGCGTCTCCAGTTCCTTCAGCAGGTTGGCCTCCTCGCCGAAATGCGAGAACCGCAGATTATTGTTCTGCTCCGCTTCGGCCATGGCCAGCTTCATCTCGTTGCGGTCATAGCGGTGGAACGAATCGCCCTCCACGATGGCCGCATTGATGCCCTCGCGGCGGAATATCTCCTGGAATGTCCGTGTCACGCTGGTCGTTCCGGCACCGGAGGACCCGGTGATCGCGACGACGGGATGCTTGACCGACATGGGATTCTCCTCTTCAGCGCCGAGCCGGGCGAAACAGCGACCGTGACCCGAACAGCGAGGTGTCGAAGCTGGGGCCCGCATCGGGTTCGCGGTGGTAACGCTCGATGCGCTCTACTTCGTTGCGGGAGCCGAAGACCAGCGGCACCCGCTGATGAACGTGATCCGGAACCACCTCCAGCACCCGCTCGCTGCCGATGGTCGCCGCTCCCCCGGCCTGTTCGACGATGAACGCGATCGGATTGGCGCCGTACAGCAACGCGACTCGCCCCGGGCGCGCCGGCGGCCGCGTGTCACGCGGATACAGATAGACGCCGCCGCGGGTGAGGATGTGGAAGGTGTCGGCGACCAGTGACGCCACCCAGCGCATGTTGAAGTCCCGGCCCCGCGGACCGTCCACGCCGTCCAGGCATTCCTGCACGTAGCGGCGCACGGGCCGTTCCCAGAACCGCTCGTTGGCCGCGTTGATCGCGAATCCGGAGGTGTCCTCGGGGATGCGCATCCGCGGGTGGGTCAGCACGAACGCGCCGATCTCCCGATCCAGGGTGAACCCGTCCACCCCGCTGCCGGTGGTCAGCACCAGCATGGTCGCGGGCCCGTACAGGGTGAACCCCGCGCAGACCTGCTCGACACCCGGCTGGAGGAAATCGTTCGCCGTGGGAGTGCTCGCGGAGCCCTCGCCCCGCACCCGGGCTGGTGCGCGCAGCACGCTGAAGATCGTCCCCACCGGCAGGTTCACGTCGATGTTCGACGATCCGTCCAACGGATCGAAGGCCAGCAAGTACTTTCCGCGCCGATGGACGTCCGGCACCGGGTGGATCTCGCTCATCTGTTCCGACAGCAGGCCCGAAAGATGACCGGTCCATTGGGTTTCGGCGACCATGATGTCGTTGGTGATCGCGTCGAGTTTGCGGTGCACGGTCGGCGGCAGGTTGTCCGGCATCCCGGGTGGGAGTAGGGCGGGATTGATCACAGCGCCGAGCGATCCGACGATCGCACCCCTGGTGACCTGATTGGCGATGATCTTCGTCGCGGTCGCGATCACGTTCACCAGGGCGGAGAACTCACCGGAGGAGCCGGGATGGCGGTGCTCCTGCTCGATGGTGTAGCGGGTGAGGGTCTTCAGTCCTTCTGGCATAGCGCCTCGTTCTCATCACGCGGGAGCTCGCGCGGTAGGCCCGTCCGGTAGCTCGGGGTCGGTGAATACGCTGCTGCCGTAGACATCCCGGTCGGTCAGCGTGATCAGGTCGGTCTTCGTGAGCGGTCTGCGCAGCTCCACCAGGCGCTTGGCTTGGCGCAACCGGCAGCGGTCCAGCGCATTGCGCACGCTGCGGGCGTTGGAGAAGCGCGGCCTGGCCATCCGCCGCTCCAGATACTCGCTGAACGCCACGCGCGCGGCGTTGTCGAAGCGGAAATTCTCCGCGGCCACCATGAGTTCGGCGATGCCCATGAGTTCGGCATGGGTGTAGTCGGCGAACTCCAAGTGATGCGCCACCCGCGAAGACAGCCCGGGATTCGCGGAGAAGAAGCGCTCCATCCGGTCGGGGTAACCGGCGAAGATCACCACCAGGCTGGTGCGCTCGTTCTCCATCTCCTGCAGCAGGATCTCGATCACCTCCTGCCCGTAGTCGCGTTCGTTCTCCGGCCGGAACAGGTAGTAGGCCTCGTCGATGAACAGCACGCCACCGGCCGCCTTGGCCAGCGCCTCCTTCGTCTTCGGCGCGGTGTGCCCGATGAACTGGCCGACCAGGTCGTCGCGAGTGACGGTGTGCACCTTCGGTTTCCGGATGTAGCCGAGCGCGTGCAGCATCTGCGCCATGCGCAGCGCGACCGTGGTTTTGCCGGTGCCGGGGCCGCCGGTGAAGCTCATGTGCATGGTCGGTCGGGAGGACGTCAGCCCGAACCGCTGCCGGGCCCGATCGATCAGCAGCAGCGCCGCGATCTCCCGCACCCGCCGCTTCACCGGGGCCAGCCCGATCAGTTCGGCATCCAGCCTGCGCAGCGTCTCCTCCACGTCGTGGCCTGCGATGTCGGCCGACAGATCCAGTACCGCGTCCGCGGCCAGGATCTCCGGCGCCTCCGGTTCGGCGGGCGCCGTCCGCACCGCGCCGGGGACGTCGGCCCCCGGCCGGTGCAGACGGAATCCGGAGCCGTTGCGCTCAGCCGCCATACCGGTCTCCCGGACGGACGGTGGTCGCATACGAGTGCAGGCCGTAGGTCTGCTGGCGGTCCGGGCCCTCGGTGCGGGTCAGCAGGAAGCCGGGTTCGTCGGGCGGGCGCTGCACCAGGAAGCTCAGCGCCGTCGTCTGCCTGGTGTAGCGGGCGTCGTAGGCCAGCACCCGCACATAGTGCCGCGGGAAGGTGGCCCGGCAGGCGTTGATCTCGGCGAGCACGCCGTCCGGCTCGTCCAGGTCGAACAGCGGCAGCCCCCACATCTCCCAGTAGGCGTTGCGCGGATGCGGATCATCGGTGTACTCGATCGACACCGGCCAGCCGTTGAGCAGCGCGTAGCGCACCTGGGCGGCGATCTGCTCGTCGGTCAGCGGCGGCAGATAGGAAAACGTTCCGTGACGCAAGTGCATGGCTTGTCCTTCAAGGGTTTCAGCGGCTGGCCGTCGGCACGGCGTCCGGCGCGTCGGTGGAGGTGTAGTCGAAGGTGACATCGCCCCAGGTCGCGAGCGCCACATCGAGCGGACGGCAGATCTCGGCCGCCTTGCGCAGCACCTCCGGTCCTTCCTTCAGCAGGTCACGGCCTTCGTTGCGGGCTTGTACGACCGCCTCCAGCGCCACCCGGTTCGCCTCCGCGCCCGCGGCGATGCCGAGCGGGTGCCCGATCGTGCCGCCGCCGAACTGCAGCACCACGTCGTCACCGAACAGATCGAGCAGCTGGTGCATCTGGGCGGCGTGGATGCCGCCGGAGGCCACCGGCATCACGCCGGGCATGCTCGCCCAGTGCTGGTCGAAGAAGATCCCGTTGGCCGGATCGGTGCGAATGTGGTTCTCCCGCAACGTGTCGTAGAACCCTTTGGTGGTCGCGGGATCGCCTTCCAGCTTGCCGACCACGGTGCCTGCGTGCAGATGGTCGACGCCGATCAGCCTGCACCACTTGGCCAGTACACGGAAGCTCACGCCGTGCGTTTTCTGCCGGGTGTAGGTGGCATGGCCGGCACGGTGCAGGTGCAGCAGCAGGCCGTTGCGCCGCGCCCAGTGCGACATCGACTGCATCGCGGTATATCCCACCGTGAGGTCCATCATGATGATGACGCTGCCCAGTTCTTTGGCGAACTCGGCCCGCTCGTACATCTCCTCCATCGACGCGGCGGTCACATTGAGGTAATGGCCTTTGATCTCGCCGGTCTCGGCCATGGCCCGGTTCACGCCCTCCATCGCGAACAGGTAGCGGTCGCGCCAGCGCATGAACGGCTGCGAGTTGATGTTCTCGTCGTCCTTGGTGAAATCAAGCCCGCCCTTGCACGCCTCGTAGACCACCCGGCCGTAGTTGCGGGCGGACAGTCCGAGTTTCGGTTTCACCGTCGCACCCAGCAGCGGCCTGCCGTACTTGTTGAGATATTCGCGCTCCATCACTGTGCCGTGCGGCGGACCTTGGAACGTCTTGACGTACGCCACCGGAATCCGCATGTCCTCCAGCCGCAGCGCCAGCAGCGGCTTGAAGCCGAACACATTGCCGATGACCGACGAGGTGAGATTGGTGATCGATCCTTCCTCGAACAAGTCGAGATCGTAGGCGACATAGGCGAAGTACTCCCCCGGCCGTCCGGGCACCTCGTCGATGCGGTAGCACTTTGCTTGATATCGCGAATGTGCGGTCAGCCGGTCGGTCCACACGACCGTCCAGGTGGCCGTGGATGATTCACCGGCCACCGCCGCCGCCGCTTCGATCGGGTCGACGCCAGGCTGCGGGGTCACCCGGAACACGGCGAGCACGTCGGTCTCCGAGGGCTGGTAGTCGGGCGCGTAATAGCCCATCGACGCATAGGATTGGACACCCGGATCCCAGCGGTCGCGTTCGGTTTCTTCGGCCATCGTTCCTCCTGCTGCCACTGCGGGGACACCCGCACCCGGGGCCACTGAGGGACACCCGCACCCGGGCGAACGGGCGTGCCTTGGGATTTCCAGGATGACGGGCCGGATACCGACAAACAATTTGATTGTTCCTGGCCATACTCAACGTATTCATTGAGTTTGTTACCGTTATTCGATGGGTATGGTGAGCGCGGGCCGGATGGAAACATTCCTGGCCGTGGCCCGCCAGGGCAGCATTCGCCGGGCCGCGGCGCAACTCCATGTCACCGAGGCGGCCGCCTCCGCGGCCGTCGCGCACATCGAGAAACAGCTGGGCGCCAAGCTCATCGCTAAGTCCGGGCGCGGCATCGCGCTCACCGAGGCCGGCCGCATCTACGCCGAGTACTGCCGCGGCATCCTCGGACTGATGCAGGAGGCGCAGGCGGCGGTCCGCCGCGCGGAGACCGGACGGTTGCGTATCGGCGTGGTCGCCACCGCAGGCGAGTACGTCTTGCTGCGCCCGCTCGCGTCGTTCCGCCGCCGGTTTCCCGACATCGAGCTGAGCCTGTCGGTGCATCCGCGCGACGTGCTGTTCCTCGAATTACAGCACCATGAAACGGATCTCGTCATCGCCGGGCGCCCACCGCGGGACACCGGACTGGTGGTGCGGGCCCGGCGGCCGAGCGGTCTGGTCGTGGTCGGCCTCCCCGAACTCGACCCGCTGCACACCACCTGGCTGCTGCGCGGCCGCGGTTCCGGCACCCGCGAGGCCACCCTCAGCCTGCTCGACCAACTGCGGATCGAACCACCCACCCTGACCCTCGGATCGCACGGCGCGGTATTGGCCGCCGCGCGAGAAGGACTCGGTGTCACGCTGATTCACAGCGACGCGATCTCCCAGGACCTCGAGAACGGCATCTTGCGTGTGCTTCCGGTCGAGGGCACTCCGCTCGATCGCCCGTGGCATGCGATCACCACCCGCACGCCGACCCCCACCACGCGCCTGTTCCTCACTCACCTGCTCGACCCGGCCGAGGTCGGACCCGACGCCTTCCATCCGCACTGATCTGCCTATCCGTGCACCGGCGCGCCCGGACGCGCTGATCCGCTGGCCACCGGCTGGCAGGCGTACACGGCCACTACATCGCCCGCCCAGGGCCGCGGGGTTCGCGCCTACAGCTGGCCGTGGGGCGAGTCGAAGGTGAGAACGCGTCCGCCGAGTTGGATTTGCGCACCGGGCAGCACGGTGACCGGATGGCCGGGATTGGCCCGGATCCAGTCCGGACGGCCGGGCTGGCGGATGTGGGTGCCGTTGGTGGAGCCGCCGTCGACCACCGTCACATCCCAGTCGATGAGGCGGATTTCCGCGTGCGCCCGGGACATTCCCCCGGAGCTGTCGTCCAGCCGCACCGGGCGAGCGCCGCGCGCGACCGCTTCCGCGTATTCCGGTTCGCGCCCCAGGACGCAGTCGTTGTCCAGGACGAACGAGGTGCCGTCGTCCAGCAGCAGCACCCCGAGCGGTGGGCGGACACCCTCGGTCAGCACGCAGGTCAGCTGGTCCATCCGGATGCCGCAGACCGCGCAGAACGACACCCGCGGGTCGTTGTGATGCTGCCGCGCGCATTGGAAGCCCTGCACGAGCACCCGGTGACCCAGTGTGCCGGCACCGGCGGATCCGAGCGCGTCGGCGATTGCCTCCGCTGAAGGCACCACCGTCTCGGCGAGATTGCTGTCGTTGGCGATCGCGTAGTCCCTGTCGCTGCCGCGGTCCGGACGCGTCCCGCCGCGTTCTGCCTGCGGAGGGATGGGCGGCGGCACCGGGCGCGCCACCGGTGGTGTCACGCCCGCACCGGACGCTCGCGCCTGGAGGTCGACGTCCGTTGCGGCATCGCCGGAATCGCTCTTCCGCAGGCTCATCTGTCGCGGCGGCGCGGGTGTCTGCTCGTGACCCGGCCGCGGCTCGGGCCGGGACGGTGGTGCATCGGAGACTGGCTCCGCACGGTGCGGTGTGGGTGCCGCTTCCTGCTCTGCGGAGGGATGCGGCGCGGACACCGATTGGCCCGCTGAGGCCGAGCGCGGAGTGGGCAGCGACCGGTGCTCGGGGGCCGGGCCTGGTGTCGGCACCGCTTTCTGTTCGGATACCTGGTGCGCGGCGGATGCCCGTTGGTATCCAGCGCTCGCATCCGCTACGGACACCTCATGCTGCTCCACCCGTTGGTGTCCGGCGATCGGCCCCTGTGCGTGCACCTGTTCCTGTTCGGTGACCGGGTGCGCTGTGGCCCCCGGTTGGTGTCCGGTGATCGGGCCGGGTTCGGGAACCTCGTCCTGTTCGTGGTCAGACTGCGGTGCGGAGGTCTCGTGAGACACCACGGCCGGGTCTGGACCGGCCCACAGCACAGCGCCGGACCCGGGCGCCGTCCCCGCTTCGAGCGCGAAGATCCCCCGTCCCGGCAGGGAACCCGCATTGTGGCCCGCCTCGTCCACGAACAACCCCGCGCCGATGCCGGGCGCGGGCGTCACCACCCGGTCGACGGTGAATCCAGCGTCCCTGCCGCGGAGCACTTCGGTGCGATCGGGTCCGGCCAGAATCGCGGTCACCCCGCCGTGCAGGAACACCGCGACGCCATCCTCCACCGGGGTGATCACGCCGAATTCGGCCTCGTCCTCTTCCCCGTTCGACAGGTTCATCAGCCAGGACGTCGCCAGCCGTGCCACCGCGCGCCCGCTGCGGTGCCGGTCGTGCGCGATAGCCTCACGCACGATGCCGAGCAGGGCCGCCATCGTCCTGGCGGCCATCGTGTCCGCCGCGACGGCGCCCTGGCCCCGATGCGCGATCACCACGACCGCGCCGCCCACGCTCGCCACCAGATGGGCGCCGGGCACGACCTCGATCTGCCCGCTCATAGGAACCTGCCTCCTTGGAACCGCCACCGATGGAAGACGACCCGCATCGGCCCGTTCACGATGAGCCAGAAGAGAATCCACGTGCTGACGAATTGCAGCAGAAACGCCGCCGGGGACGGACGCAGATGCTCGGGCAGCACCACCGTGGTGTAGCGCACGAGGACCCAGATCAGCGCGCCCTCATTGAGAATAGTGAGGAAACCGAACAATGTCGGCCAATCCTTTTCCCAGCGGAATTGCTGCAGAAAGTGGTAGAGCAATTCCCATAGCACGCCGACCAGAACGGTCGCGAGCAGCACCGTCAACGTCACCCGATACGCCTGTCCGATACTCAGCGATCCGGTCGGCAGCAATGGGGTGATGATCAGCGCGACGAAGAATCCGATCACGCTCAGCGCGAGAACACGGGTCTGGATTCGCCCGTTCAAGGTAGGAAGCATTGTTCAGATCTTCTTGTTCGTAACCCACAGCCACCATTGCCGCGTCGAGCGCACCGGCCCCATCCTGCGGCAGAAACCCAGCGCGGCCAAATCGTCGGCGATCTCCTGGGCGGCGATCTGCAAACCGAGGAAGGTGTCCACGCCGACGAACGGCCCGCCGAGCGTCGCGCTGCCGGACGCGTAGATCCGCCCCGTGCCGCTGCGGGTGCCGATCAACTCGAACGTGGTGTCCACGTCGAGCCGTCCCATCGGATTGCGCCCGGCGCCGGTGTGGTCGAGCAGGTCGGCCAGCAGCCGGTGCTCACGGATGTCGGCTTCCAGCCCGGTGCAGTCGATGATGTAGTCGACGGTCGTATCGAACGGCTGCGTCGGCGGTGGAAACGGCAGCGGCGCAGTGGTGTCCGGAAGAATCGTCGCGACCACGCCTTGGCGTCCCTCGGCCGGGCGCGGCGCCCGCATCGTGCCCGCCATCACCTGATACCAGCCCTGCGTGCGGCCGCGGCGCAGCTGTTCCTGCCAATTGTCCCTGATCGGGGTGTTGGTGCCCGCGAACTCCCGGTACGCCTGCGCGCGTTCCTCGCCTTGCAGCGTGCGCACCTTCTGCTTCAGCTGACCGCCCCACACCGATTTCGGATAGTTGAAGCCTTGGTAGGCCCAGCCGTCACCGCCCTTGCGCCGGTTGAAGAGGTTCTTGCCGTGCGGGCCCGCGACATACGTGCGGAACAGGTGCAGGATCTGGGTGTTGAGACCGTGGGCGTCCCGGTCGTCGATGAGCCGTTGCAGCACACGACTGGCCACGATGCCGCTGCCGCGGATCATCACCGTACCGGGTCGCCGCCGCAGCGCCTGGTAGACGTGCTCGTGCGGCTCGTAGGCGTTCACCACGCGGGTGGGATCGCGATGGGTCTCGCGGTATTCCTGCAGATCCGGCAACAGCTTCAAGCCCGGATAACCCACCGCCACATGGACATACGTGCTCCGGAACGCGACGCGCTTGGTCGGTGTCGAGCCCGCGGGCGGGGTGAGGATGGTGAAGTAGCCGCCGCCGTGGCGTTTGCGCACCATGCGAACGTGGCCGCGGTGCAGCGAGCTCGCGTAGCCGATGCGGTGGAATTCCCGCTCCATCGCCACGAACGCCTGACCCGCCCGCGGGGTGTAGTAGTTCGAGAAGATCGGTTCGACGAAGACATTCCACAGCGGCTCGAGCGACTTGTCCGCGATGGCCTCACGCACCGCGTAGGACGGGAAGCCCCAGATGTTGTCCGGCGTGGAGGCCGAGTCGCTACGCAGTCGTTCCGAGCGGGGAATCTGCGACACCCTGGTCAGGTATTCATAGGACGCCCATGGGTGCTCCTGCGGCCCGAGCACCGCCATCGCGTGCGCGGGCACACCGAAGATGCGCAGCGTGTCATAGGTGACGAAGGATCCGATCCCACTGCCGATCGTCACGAACGGTACGTCGATCACCGGAATCCCGGCGCTGTCCAGCATCGCGTCGGTCCACACGCCGGTATCGACGAGGGCCTGCGTGATATCTCCCCGCATTCGCCGGACTCTACCGGTCGATGCTCAGCGGCAGCTTGTCATCGGCTTTCGGTGAAATGACACCGCCGGTGACGCGCGGTGAGCCGCCGTCCGACGCGCGCAGCCGATCTGCGCCAACCTGCCACGCGGTCGGCCCCCGCGGACGTACCATGCCGTTCGTGGCCGATTCCGTTCGTTCCACCCCACTGCGGGTTCTCGTATACAGCAACGACGCCGACACCCGGCGCCAGGTGATCATGGCCTTGGGCAAGCAGCCGCACCCGGAACTCCCGGCGTTCGAGTATCTCGAGGTGGCCACCGCTCCCGTGGTGATCGCCCAGATGGATGCCGGCGGCATCGATCTAGCCATTCTCGACGGCGAGGCCAGCCCGGCGGGCGGGCTGGGCATCGCCAAGCAGTTGAAGGATGAAATCAGCGCCTGCCCACCGATTCTGGTGCTCACCGGCCGCGCGGACGACACCTGGCTGGCCAGTTGGTCGCGCGCGGAGGCCGCGGTCGCGCATCCCATCGATCCGATCCGTCTCACCGAGACCGTCGTCGGCCTGATGCGCAACCGCTCCGCGGCCTGATCGCGACCGCCCCTCCAGCGGACCCCGAGGCGCTATTCATAGCGATCATGCATTAGTCTGTCGCTTCGTCTACTCGCGCAGTACCGACCCGGTTCGGGCAGTCGATCAGCACCTCCGCCTGTCGCGGATGCCGACTCCGAACCTGCTCGGAACCACATTTCACGTCGCGAGAACCGACACTTCGGATCGCCACCCGAGCTACCGGCAAACGTCACGTGACGCCGACTCGGATTACCCCCGTTTCAGTCATAAATTGTTGTACTGAATTCGATCAAACTACGTCGCGAATCTCGCGGCGGCCGGACCGTTCAGTTGTAGGCTGTGCCCTATCTCACACGGGAACGGTCCCGCTAATGACCCACCCCGGTGAAGCCGAGGGGCGAGTCTGGCCGAGGCGGACAACGACGTCAGCCCGCCTCGGACGCTGTTGTCATCCAGCTGCAGCTCGCAAGGAGGGGAAGTGCAGTCGTGAATATCGAAGTACCGATTCTTGTCCTCGGCGCGATCGCGGCCGCGTTCGCGGTGTTCTCCATCGTCATGGCAGCCCTGGTCGGCCCGAAGCGCTACAACCGGGCCAAACTGGAAGCCTACGAATGCGGTATCGAACCCACGCCGCACGCCGTCGCGGGCGGGCCGGGAAACGTTACCGGACAACGCTTTCCGGTGAAGTACTACCTCACCGCCATGCTGTTCATCATCTTCGACATCGAGATCGTGTTCCTCTATCCGTGGGCAGTCCACTTCGATGCGCTCGGTCTCTTCGGCCTCGCCGCGATGGCGTTGTTCATCGTCAACGTCTCCGTGGCCTACGCCTACGAATGGCGGCGCGGCGGGCTCAGCTGGGATTGAACGCCGCGCAACCGAATTCGTAGCCGACGAGTGGAAGCGAGTCAGAAGAACATGGGTCTCGAGGAAAAACTGCCCAGCGGCTTCCTGCTGAGCACGGTCGAGGATTTCGCCGGATACCTGCGCAAGGGCTCGCTGTGGCCGGCCACCTTCGGCCTGGCCTGCTGCGCCATCGAGATGATGGCCACCGGCGGGGGGCGTTTCGACATCGCCCGATTCGGCATGGAGGCCTTCCGCGCCTCGCCGCGGCAGGCCGACCTGATGATCGTGGCCGGCCGGGTCAGCCAGAAGATGGCCCCGGTGCTGCGCCAGGTCTACGACCAGATGACCGAACCGAAGTGGGTGCTGGCCATGGGCGTGTGCGCCTCCTCCGGCGGGATGTTCAACAACTACGCCATCGTGCAGGGCGTCGACCATGTGGTCCCGGTCGACATCTACCTGCCCGGCTGCCCGCCCCGCCCGGAGATGCTGCTCAACGCGATCCTCGCGCTACACGCGAAGATTCAACAGATGCCGCTCGGCGTCAACCGCGAGGAGGCCATCCGCGCCGCCGAAGAGGCCGCGCTCGCCTCGACGCCGACCATCCGGATGGAGGGTCTGCTGCGATGACCTTCGATACCCCCGACGACACCGACAGCAGGCCCGCGCACGACCCGATCGACGCCGCGGCCACCGCTGGACCCGAAGGCACACTGCCCGAAGAGGATTCCGCGCAGCCCGCCGCCGACGTGATCGCCGTGCGGCGCGGCATGTTCGGCGTCGCGGGCACCGGCGACACCTCCGGGTACGGCGGCCTGGTCCGCCCGGTCGCCTTGCCCGGCAGCACGCCACCCCCCTTCGGCGGTTACTTCGACGAGGTGGTCGACGCGCTACGCGCCGCGCTCACGACCGGTGGCATCCGCTTGGACACGGCGCTGGAGAAGGTGATCGTCTTCCGTGGCGAGCTCACCCTGCACGTGCGCCGCGAACACCTGCTCGCCGTCGCGCAGGCGTTGCGCGACGATCCGGCACTGCGTTTCGAGCTCTGCCTCGGCGTCAACGGCGTGCACTACCCAGAGGATTCCGGCCGCGAACTGCACGCCGCCTACCACCTCATGTCGATCACACACAACCGCCGCCTGCGCGTGGAGGTGTCCGCACCCGACGCGGACCCGCACATCCCTTCGCTGTACGCGGTGTACCCGACCACCGACTGGCACGAACGCGAGACCTACGACTTCTTCGGCATCCGGTTCGACGGTCACCCCTCGCTCACCCGCATCACCATGCCGGACGACTGGCGAGGCCACCCCCAGCGCAAGGACTACCCGCTCGGCGGGATCCCGGTCGAATACAAGGGCGCGCGCATCCCGCCGCCCGACGAGCGGAGGGCATACAGCTGATGGAAGCATCGCGAAGCGATTCCGTGCGGGGCGGTGTGGCGACGGGTGGGCTCAACGACACCGACACCAGGTCCGATCTCACCGGACCGGAGCCTGCCACGGTCACCGTCGCAGGCCAGGACTGGGACCAGGTGGCCGAGACGCTGGCCGGCGCTGGTGAGGAACGCATCGTCGTCAACATGGGCCCGCAGCATCCGTCCACGCACGGCGTGCTGCGGCTGATCCTGGAGATCGAAGGCGAGACCGTCACCGAGGCCCGCTGCGGCATCGGCTACCTGCACACCGGCATCGAGAAGAACCTCGAGTTCCGCAACTGGACCCAAGGCGTCACCTTCGTCACCCGCATGGATTACCTGTCGCCGTTCTTCAACGAGACGGCGTACTGCCTGGGCGTGGAGCAACTGCTCGACATCACCGAGCAGATCCCCGAGCGCGCCACGATCATCCGGGTGCTGCTCATGGAGCTCAACCGCATCTCCTCGCACCTGGTCGCCCTGGCCACCGGCGGCATGGAACTGGGCGCGCTGACGCCGATGCTGTTCGGATTCCGTGAGCGCGAGCTGATCCTCGACGTGTTCGAGACGATCACCGGGCTGCGGATGAACCACGCGTACATCCGGCCCGGCGGTCTGGTCCAGGACCTGCCCGACAACGGGGTGAGCAAGGTGCGCGAACTGCTCGCGCTGCTGCCCAAGCGGCTGCGCGACATGGAACATCTGCTCACCGCGAACCCGATCTGGAAGGCCCGCACCCAGGACATCGGCTATCTCGACCTGCAGGGGTGCATGGCCCTCGGCATCACCGGCCCGGTGCTGCGCGCCACCGGCCTGCCGCACGACTTGCGCAAAGCACAGCCCTACTGCGGCTACGAGAACTACGAATTCGACGTCCCGACCACCACCGGATGCGACTGCTACGGCCGCTACGTCATCCGGGTGGAGGAGATGAAGGAGTCGCTGAAGATCGTGGAGCAATGCCTGGACCGGCTGCGGCCCGGCCCGGTCATGGTGGAAGACAAGAAGATCGCCTGGCCCGCCGACCTGCAGGTCGGCGCGGACGGACTCGGCAACTCTCCGCAGCACATCGGCAAGATCATGGGCAGATCCATGGAGGGGCTCATCCACCACTTCAAACTGGTCACCGAGGGCATCCGGGTCCCCGCCGGCCAGGTGTACGTGGCGGTGGAATCGCCGCGCGGCGAACTGGGCGTGCACATGGTCAGCGACGGCGGCACCAGGCCCTACCGGGTGCACTATCGCGACCCCTCGTTCACCAATCTGCAAGCGGTCGCGGCGATGTGCGAAGGCGGCATGGTCGCCGACGTCATCGCCTCGGTCGCCAGCATCGACCCGGTCATGGGCGGAGTGGACCGGTGAACACACCAGCACAGAGCGATTCCAGGAGCGGCGGCCAGGTGACAGGTGCGCACACAACAGCGCCGAGCGGTTCCACCAGTGGTGGTGGCCGGGTGATGAGCGGGCAAGAAGTCCTTTTGAAGCTCGGCACCCGGCCCGAGCCGTACCAACCGTTCGTGCGCGAGCGGCTGGAAACCGACGCCAAGGAGATCATCGCGCGCTACCCGCACCCGCGGTCGGCGCTGCTTCCCCTGCTGCACCTGGTGCAGTCCGAGGAGGGCTACGTCACCGGCACCGGCATCGAATTCTGCGCCGAGCAGCTCGACCTCACCGGCGCCGAAGTCACCGCGGTCGCCACGTTCTACTCGATGTTCCGGCGCACCCCGACCGGCGACTACCACGTCGGGGTGTGCACCAATACGCTGTGCGCGGTCATGGGCGGCGACGCCATCCTCGCCGCGCTCGGACGCCACCTCGGCATCGGACACGGCGAGACCACCGCGGACGGAGCGATCACGCTCGAACACATCGAATGCAACGCTGCCTGCGACTTCGCCCCGGTGCTCATGGTCAACTGGGAGTTCTTCGACAACCAGACCCCCGAATCGGCGCGTGCCCTGGTGGACGCACTGCGGGCCGGACAACAGGTCACGCCGACCCGCGGCGCACCGCTGTGCACGTTCAAGCAGACCGCGCGCATCCTGGCCGGGTTCCCGGACGAACGCGAGGGCGTCCTCGACGGCCCTGCCGGCGAGGCGACGCTCGCCGGCCTGCGGATCGCCCGCGAGCAGGGCATGCAAGCCCCTGCGCCACAAGACGATTCGGAGGGCCTCCGATGACCCTCACACCGGTACTGACCGAGTACTGGGACGATCCGCAGTCCTGGACCATGGACACCTACCTGCGCCACGACGGCTACCAGGCGCTGCGCACCGCGCTGCGCATGGACCCCGACCAGGTCATCCAGACCGTCAAGGACGCGGGGCTGCGCGGCCGCGGCGGCGCGGGCTTCCCCACCGGCATGAAGTGGAGTTTCATCCCGCAGGGTCCCGGCCCCGACGGCGTCACCAAACCGCACTACCTGGTGGTGAACGCCGACGAGTCGGAACCGGGCACCTGCAAGGACATTCCGCTCATGCTGGCCACGCCGCACACGCTGATCGAAGGCGTCATCATCGCCTCCTACGCCATCCGCGCGGCGCAGGCGTTCATCTACGTTCGCGGCGAAGTGGTTCCGGTGCTGCGACGGCTGCAAGCCGCGGTGACGCAAGCCTACGAAGCGGGCTTCCTCGGCCACGACATCCTCGGCTCCGGCTATGACCTCGAGCTGATCGTGCACGCGGGGGCGGGCGCCTACATCTGCGGTGAGGAGACCGCGCTGCTGGATTCGCTGGAAGGCCGCCGCGGCCAGCCTCGCCTGCGTCCACCGTTCCCGGCCGTCGCCGGCCTCTACGCCTGCCCGACGGTGGTGAACAACGTGGAGTCCATCGCCAGCGTGCCATCCATCATCCGCAACGGCATCGCCTGGTTCCGCTCGATGGGCAGCGAGAAGTCACCTGGCTTCACCCTCTACTCGCTGTCGGGTCACGTCGCCCGGCCCGGACAGTACGAGGCGCCACTGGGTGTCACGCTGCGGGAACTGCTCGGCTACGCCGGCGGCGTGCGCGCCGGGCACCGAGTGAAGTTCTGGACGCCGGGCGGCTCGTCCACGCCGCTGTTCACCGACGAACACCTCGACGTGCCCCTCGACTACGAGGCCGTCGCCGCCGCCGGATCCATGCTCGGCACCAAGGCGCTGCAGATCTTCGACGACACCACCTGCGTGGTGCGGGCGGTGCTGCGCTGGACCGAGTTCTACGCGCACGAGTCCTGCGGCAAGTGCACCCCCTGCCGGGAGGGCACCTACTGGCTCGTTCAGCTGCTGCGACGCATCGAGTCCGGCGACGGCGACGAATCCGACCTGGACAAACTGCTCGACATCAGCGACACCATCAACGGCAAGTCGTTCTGCGCCCTCGGCGACGGCGCGGCCAGCCCGATCATCTCCTCGCTGAAGTACTTCCGCGAGGAGTACGCCGACCATCTGCGGCTCGGCGGATGCCCATTCGACCCGGCGCGCTGCACCGCATGGGCCGAGTCAGGAGAAGGGGTCCGATGAATCCAGTACCGCGTAGCGATTCGATGCGGGGCGCCGCTGGTGCTCCCGCCATCGTCAGCGGCAGCACCAGCGGACCGGCCCCCGCCGACCTGGTGACCGTGACCATCGACGACACCACCATCAGCGTGCCGCCGGGCACTCTGCTGATCCGGGCCGCAGAGCTGATCGGCATCCAGATCCCCCGCTTCTGCGACCATCCGCTGCTCGACCCGGTCGGCGCCTGCCGCCAGTGCCTGGTCGAGGTCGAGGGCCAGCGCAAACCCGTCGCCTCCTGCACCATGGCCGTCACCGACGGCATGGTGGCCCGCACCCAGCTCACCTCGACGGTCGCCGACAAAGCGCAGGAGGGTGTGATGGAGCTGCTGCTGATCAACCATCCACTCGACTGCCCGGTGTGCGACAAGGGCGGCGAGTGCCCGCTGCAGAACCAGGCGATGTCCACCGGCCGCGCCGAATCCCGGTTCGACGGGAACAAACGCACCTACCCCAAACCGATTCCGCTGTCCACGGCGGTGCTGCTGGACCGGGAACGCTGTGTGCTCTGCGCCCGCTGCACACGCTTCTCCCAGCAGATCGCCGGCGACCCGTTCATCGAGATGATGGATCGCGGAGCGCTGCAACAGGTCGGCACCGCCCAGGCCGAGCCGCTGGACTCCTACTTCTCCGGCAACACCGTGCAGATCTGCCCGGTCGGCGCGCTCACCGGCACCACCTACCGGTTCCGCGCACGCCCCTTCGACCTGGTGTCCAGCCCGAACGTGTGCGAGCACTGTGCCTCCGGCTGCGCGCAGCGTACCGACCACCGGCGCGGCAAGGTGTTGCGCCGGCTGGCCGGTGACGACCCGCAGGTCAACGAGGAATGGAACTGCGACAAGGGACGCTGGGCCTTCGCCTACGCCACCGAACCCGACCGGATCACCACCCCGCTGGTGCGCGGCTGGGACGGCACCCTCGCCCCCGCCTCCTGGTCGAAAGCCCTCGCCGCGGCGGCGTCGGGTCTTGCCGCGTCCTTCGGCAACGCGGGCGTACTCGTCGGCGGCCGGGTCACCGAAGAGGATGCCTACGCCTACGCCAAGTTCGCGCGGATCGCCCTCGGCACCAACGACATCGACTTCCGCTCCCGCACGCACTCCGCCGAGGAGGCCGACTTCCTCGCCGCCCGGGTCGCGGGCCAGCCCACCGCGGTGACCTACGAGAGCATGGAAGCCGCGCCGGTCGTCCTGCTGGTCGGGTTCGAACCGGAGGAGGAGTCGCCGATCGTCTACCTGCGCCTGCGCAAAGCCGCCCGCAAACGCGGCCTGCCGATCTACTCGCTGGCGCCCTACACCTCCCGCGGCCTGGACCGCATGTCCGGTCGCCTGCTGCGCACGGTCCCGGGCGCCGAACCGCAGCTGCTCGATGCTATCGGCACCGGTGAGATCACCACGCCCGGTGCGGATCCGGCCCGGCTGGCCGAGCTGGCGCGGCTGCTGCGCGAACCCGGCGCGGTGATCATGGCCGGCGAGCGGATTGGCGGTGTCCCTGGCGGGCTGTCGGCGCTCGTCCGGCTCACCGAGGAGACCGGAGCCGCCCTCGCCTGGGTTCCGCGCCGGGCCGGTGAACGCGGCGCGGTCGAAGCGGGCGCGCTTCCCGGCCTGCTGCCCGGAGGCCGCCCGGTCGCGGACCCCCGTGCCAGGCAACAAGTTCGGGCGGTATGGAACGCGGCCGATCTCCCGGTCGGCGCCGGCCGCGACACCACGGCCATCCTGGAGGCCGCACCCGGTCTCGGCGCGCTGGTGATCGGCGGCGTCGACGTCACCGACCTGCCCAACCCCGCCGCGGCGCTGGCCGCCATCGACGCGGCCCGGTTCGTGGTCAGCCTGGAGCTGCGGCACAGCGCGGTCACCGAACGCGCCGACGTGGTCTTCCCGGTGGCCTCGGCGATGGAGAAGTCCGGCACCTTCCGCACCTGGGAGGGCAGGCCGCGTCCGTTCGCCGCCGCGCTCGGCGACGACATGGTGCGCCGCCAGAGCGCACCGCTGTCGGATCAGCGGGTGCTGCACGCCGTCGCCGCCGAGATGTCGGTGCGGCTCGGCTTGCCCGACACCGAGTCCGCACGCGCCGAACTCGCCGAACTCGGCGCCTGGGACGGCGCACCGGTCGCCGCGCCGACACATCCGCCGCGTGAGCTGCCTCAACCGCAACCGGGTACCGCGGTTCTCGCCAGCTGGCGAATGCTGCTCGACGAGGGGCGCATGCAGGACGGCGAACCGAACCTGGCGGGCATCGCCCGGCCCCCGGTGGTGCGGCTGTCGGCGGCCACCGCCGCGGAGATCGGTGTGGCCGAGGACGATCCGGTCACCGTCGCCACCGGCCACGGCGCCGTCACACTGCCGCTGATGATCAGCGACCTGCCCGATCGCGTGGTCTGGCTGCCGCAGCACTCGCCCGGCTGCTGCATCGCCGAGCAACTCGCCGTCCAGCCCGGCGCCATCGTCTTGGTGCGGCGCGCCGACGAGAGGATGAAGGAGCACCGTCATGAGTGATCCGGCTCTGTTCATCGCGTCGACCGCGGTGTCTTCCGTGGTCACGCACACCGCCGCGGAGCCGTACGCGCCCGTCGGCTTCGGACACGACCCACTGTGGCTCGTGATCGCGAAAGCACTCGCCATCTTCGTCTACCTGATGCTGATCCCGCTGGTCGCGGTGCTAGCGGAACGAAAGATCGTGGCGCGCATGCAGATGCGGATCGGCCCCAACCGGACCGGGCCGTTCGGGTCGCTGCAGAGCATCGCCGACGGCGTGAAGATGGCCCTCAAAGAGGACATCGTCCCGGCGATCGTGGACAAGCCGATCTACATTCTGGCGCCGATCATCTCGGTGGTGCCCGCCTTCATGGCGTTCGCGGTCATCCCGCTCGGGCCGCAGGTGTCGATCTTCGGCGTCACCACCGCCCTGCAGCTCACCGACCTGCCGGTGGCGGTGCTGTACATCCTGGCGATCACCTCCATCGGCGTGTACGGCATCGTGCTGGCCGGTTGGTCGTCGGGCTCGACGTATCCGCTGCTGGGCGGCCTGCGCTCGACCGCGCAAGTCATCTCCTACGAGATCGCGATGGCGCTGTGCTTCGCCGCGGTGTTCCTGCTCGGCGGCACCATGGCGACCTCGGGCATCGTGTCCGCGCAGGAAGGCACCTGGTACGTCTTCCTGCTGCTGCCGTCGTTCCTGATCTACTGCGTCTCGATGGTCGGCGAGACCAACCGGGCGCCGTTCGACCTGCCGGAGGCCGAGGGCGAGCTGGTCGGCGGCTTCCACACCGAGTACTCATCGCTCAAGTTCGCCATGTTCATGCTGGCCGAATACGTGAACATGGCCACGGTTTCCGCGCTGGCCACCACGCTGTTCCTGGGCGGCTGGCGTGCGCCGTGGCCGCTGAACATGTGGGACGGCGCGAATTCCGGCTGGTGGCCGGTGCTGTGGTTCACCGCCAAGGTGTGGACGTTCCTGTTCGTGTTCATCTGGCTGCGCGGCACGCTGCCGCGGCTGCGCTACGACCAGTTCATGAGTCTCGGGTGGAAACTGCTGATCCCGGCCTCGTTGGGCTGGGTCATGGTGGTGGCAACAGCCCGGGTGTTGCAGGCCGAGGGCTACCCCGTGCAGACCCCGGTCCTGGTGATCGGTGGCTTGGTGGTCACCGGCTTGCTGGTGCTGCAGTTCCTGCGCGCGGGCGTGGCCAAGGCGGCACCGCCACCGGCCGAGGAACCCGCCGCCGATTCCAGTGTCTTCCTCGGCTTCCCGGTGCCACCGCTGCCTGCCGACGCCCAGACCCGCGACGCCACCCGCGGCAAAGCCGGTCTGCTGGAACCGCTGTCCGGATTCGCGGTCACCGCGGCGACCATGTTCAAGAAGCCGAACACCGAGTTCTACCCCGAGCAGAAAACGCCGACCGCGCCGCGCTATCACGGCAGGCACCAGCTCAACCGTCATCCCGACGGCTTGGAGAAATGCATCGGCTGCGAGCTGTGCGCCTGGGCCTGTCCCGCCGACGCGATCTACGTCGAAGGCGCGGACAACACCGACACCGAACGCTATTCGCCCGGCGAACGCTACGGCCGCGTCTACCAGATCAACTACCTGCGCTGCATCGGCTGCGGGTTGTGCATCGAGGCCTGCCCCACCCGGGCGCTGACCATGACCAACGACTACGAGATGGCCGACGACAACCGAGCCGACCTCATCTACGAAAAGGACCGGTTGCTCGCCCCGCTGCAGCCCGGCATGACCGCACCGCCGCACGCGATGCACCCCGGCACCGACGAGGCCGACTACTACCTCGGCAAGGTCCCCGGCAGCCCGCAGGACGCCGCCACGGCCACCGGCCCGGCCGAGCCGCCCGAGCGACCGGCCGCCGCGGGTGCGGAAGGAGTAGCACGATGACCGATCTGATCCTGGCCGCGGAGCCGCTGACCCGCACCTCCACCGGCGAAGCCGTCCTGTTCTGGATCCTCGCCCCGCTGGCGGTGCTCGGCGCGCTCGGCATGGTCTTCGTCCCCAAGGCAGTGCATTCCGCGATCTGCCTTGCCGCGACGATGATCGCGCTGGCCACCTTCTACATCGCCCAGGACGCGCTGTTCCTCGGCGTCGTGCAGATCGTGGTCTACACCGGCGCGGTCATGATGCTGTTCCTGTTCGTGCTGATGCTCGTCGGCGTCGATTCCGCCGAATCGCTGAAAGAAACGATCCGCGGTCAGCGCCTCGCCGCCGCCGGCGTCGGCATCGGCTTCGGCCTGCTGCTCAGCAGCGGCATCGCCCGCGGTGTACGCGAATCCGGCATCGCCTTCCCCACTTCCGGTTTCGCGGGACGCGACGTGATCGCCGAGCTGGCCGAGCTGATCTTCCTGCGTTACGTGTGGGCCTTCGAACTCACCGGCGCCCTGCTGATCACCGCCACCATCGGCGCGATGGTGCTGGCCCACCGCGAGCGGTTCGGGCCTCTCACCGGCCAGCGCGAACTGTCCCGCCGCCGGTTCCGCGAGACCGGACACCGTGCGACGCCGCTGCCCACTCCCGGCGTCTACGCCAGGCACAACGCGGTGGACATCCCCGCAAGGCTGCCCGACGGCTCCTTCGAAGAACTGTCGGTCAGCACCATCCTGCGGCACCGCCGCACCAGGGCGCTCACCGAAGCGGCCGTCATCTCGGTCGGCACCGCCCCCGCACCGGACGCGACCGACACCACCAGCGACGAGGAAGGCAACCGGTGAATCCCGAGAACTACCTGTTCCTGTCCGCCCTGCTGTTCACGATCGGCGCGGCCGGCGTGCTGCTGCGGCGCAACGCCATCGTGGTGTTCATGTGCATCGAGCTCATGCTCAACGCGGTGAACCTCGCGTTCGTCACCTTCGCCAGGATGCACGACAACCTGGACGGACAGGTGTTCGCGTTCTTCACGATGGTGGTCGCCGCGGCCGAGGTGGTCGTCGGCTTGGCCATCATCATGACCATCTTCCGCGCCCGCCGCTCGACCTCGGTCGACGACGCCAACCTGCTGAAGTTCTGACGTGGACACCGCAACGCTCTGGCTGCTGCCCGCCCTCCCGCTGGCGGGTGCGATCGTCCTGCTGCTGGCCGGACGCTACGGCGACAAGTGGGGTCACCTGCTCGGTACCGTGATGGCGCTGGCCTCCTTCGGGGTCGCCGCGAACGCGTTCGTCGCGATGCTCGGGCGCGACACCGCCGAACGGCCGATCCACGAGGATCTGTTCAGCTGGGTCCCGGTCGCCGGACTCCAGGTCGACTTCGCGCTCCAATTGGACCAGCTGTCGATGTGTTTCGCGCTGCTGATCACCGGCGTCGGCTCGCTCATCCACATCTACTCGATCGGCTACATGAGCCACGACCCGGGACGGCGGCGATTCTTCGGCTACCTCAACCTGTTCCTCGCGGCCATGCTGCTGCTGGTGCTGGCGAACAACTACCTGGTGCTCTACCTCGGCTGGGAAGGCGTCGGCCTGGCGTCCTACCTGCTGATCGGGTTCTGGTACCACAAGCCTTCGGCGGCAACGGCGGCCAAGAAGGCGTTCGTGGTCAACCGGGTCGGCGACATGGGCTTGGCGATCGCCATGATGGTGATGTTCGCGACCTTCGGCTCGGTCGACTTCGACGCCGTGTTCGGCGCCGCGCCCGCCGCGGGCGAGGGCACGCTCACCGCGATCGGCCTGTTGCTGCTGCTGGCCGCATGCGGCAAGTCCGCGCAGGTGCCGCTGCAATCCTGGCTCGGCGACGCGATGGAAGGCCCCACCCCCGTCTCGGCGCTCATCCACGCCGCGACCATGGTCACCGCGGGCGTCTACCTGATCGCGCGGTCGGGCCCGATCTACGATCTCGCGCCGAACGCTCGGCTCGGGGTGGTGCTCGTCGGCGCGGTCACACTACTGTTCGGCGCGATCGTCGGCTGCGCCAAGGACGACATCAAGAAGGCGCTGGCCGCCTCCACGATGAGCCAGATCGGCTACATGGTGCTGGCCGCCGGTCTCGGCCCGGCCGGCTACGCCGTCGCCATCATGCACCTGCTCACCCACGGATTCTTCAAGGCAGGCCTGTTCCTCGGCGCCGGTTCGGTGATGCACGCGATGAACGACGAGACCGACATGCGCCGCTACGGCGGCCTGCGCACCTTGCTGCCGATCACCTACGTCACCTTCGGGCTCGGCTACCTCGCCATCATCGGGGTCCCGCCGTTCGCCGGATTCTTCTCCAAGGACCGGATCATCGAAGCGGCGTTCAACCAGGGCGGTTTCGGTGGCATCGCGCTGGGTCTGGCCGCACTGCTCGGCGCCGGCCTGACCGCGTTCTACATGACGCGGGTCATGCTGATGACGTTCTTCGGTGAACGCCGCTGGAACCCGGACACCCATCCGCACGAATCACCCGCGGTGATGACCGGTCCGATGATCCTGCTCGCGGTGGGCTCGGCGGGGGCGGGGGCGGTGTTCGTCTTCGGCTCCTCGCTGCAGAACTGGCTCGAACCGGTGGTCGGCGCCCACCACGGCACCGAAGCCGTCCCCGCGGCACTGGTCACGGTGCTCGCGCTCGGCGTGGTAGCCATCGGCGTCGGCCTGGCCTACTCCCAGTACGCGCGGCGCGACATCCCCGAGACCGCACCCGCGCCCGTGTCCGCGCTGACCGTCGCGGCCCGCAAGGATCTCTACGGCGACGCGGTCAACGAAGCGGCGTTCATGCGTCCCGGACGGCATCTGACCCGGGCGCTGGTCTTCCTCGACAACCGCGGCATCGATGGCGTCGTCAACGGCACCGCGGCGCTGATCGGCGGTTTGTCCGCGCGGGCCCGGCGGGTGCAGTCCGGGTTCGTGCGTTCGTATGCCCTGTCCATGTTCACCGGCGCGGCCCTGGTGGCCGCCGCCCTGCTGGCGGTGAGGTTGTGGTGAGCGAGTTCCCCTGGTTGACGACGCTGTGGCTGGCTCCGGTCGTCGGTGCGGCGATCGTGCTGGCACTACCGGCCACCCGGCGCACCCTCGCACGCGTTGTGGCCCTGAGCATCTCGCTGCTCGTGCTGGCCACCGGCATCGTGCTCGCCGTGCGCTTCGACCCCGGCGGGGAGCAATACCAGTTCGTCGAATCCCACCAATGGATTCCGGCGTTCGGCGCCGGATACACCCTCGGCCTGGACGGCATCGCGCTGGTGCTGGTGCTGCTGACCGCGGTCCTGGTGCCGCTGCTGATCCTGGCGGGCTGGCACGACGAACGCGAAGTGGGCAGCGGTAAGCGGGTGGCGCACACCTACGTCGCGCTGACCCTGCTCGTCGAGGCGATGGTGCTGATCTCCTTCCTCTCCCTGGACATCCTGCTGTTCTACGTGTTCTTCGAGGCGATGCTCATCCCGATGTACTTCCTCATCGGCGGATTCGGGCCACGCACCGCGGACATGCGGCTGCGCGCGCAGCGCTCCCGTGCGGCGGTGAAGTTCCTGCTGTACAACCTGTTCGGCGGGCTGATCATGCTGGCCGCGGTCATCGGGTTGTACGTGCTCACCGCCCGCGAAGGGCTGGGCGAAGGATCGTCGGGGACGTTCGATTTCCGCACCGTGGTCGCGGCGGCGAACGCGGGCCAGCTCGGCGCCGGTCCCGCGGTGCTCAACGCCTTGTTCCTCGGGTTCATGTTCGCCTTCGCGGTGAAAGCGCCGCTGTGGCCGCTGCACACCTGGCTGCCCGACGCCGCCGTCGCGGCGACCCCCTCCAGCGCGGTGCTGATGATGGCCGTGGTGGACAAGGTGGGCACCTTCGGCATGCTGCGCTACTGCCTGCCACTGTTCCCCGGCGCGTCGGATACCTATGCGCCGCTGGTGATCACGCTCGCGGTGATCGGCATCGTCTACGGCGCCCTGCTGGCCATCGGGCAGACCGACCTGATGCGCCTGATCGCCTACACGTCGATCTCCCATTTCGGCTTCATCATCCTCGGCGTCTTCGCCATGACCAGCCAGGGCCAGACCGGCGCGACGCTGTACATGGTCAACCACGGCATCTCCACCGCCGCGCTGTTCCTGGTGGCCGGGTTCCTGGTATCACGGCGGGGTACCCGCCTGATCGCGGAATTCGGTGGCGTGCAGAAGGTCGCGCCCGTGCTGGCCGGTACCTTCCTCATCGCTGGTCTGGCGACGCTGTCGCTACCCGGGCTCGCCCCGTTCGTGAGTGAATTCCTCGTGTTGGTCGGCACCTTCAGCCGCTACCAGTTCGCGGCCGTGGTCGCCGCCGGCGCGCTGGTGCTGGCCGCGCTCTACGTGCTGTGGGTCTACCAGCGGATGATGACCGGTCCGGTGAAGGAAGGCAACGAACGGATCTACGACCTGGCGCCGCGCGAACTCACCGTGGTGGTCCCGTTGATCCTCGCGTTGCTGTTCCTCGGTGTCTACCCGAAGGTCCTCACCGATTTCATCAATCCCGCGGTGAGTCACACCCTCACCACCATCGGCCGCAGCGACCCAGCACCGTCGTCACCCCCGCCGCCCGAGGCGGGATCGGCCCGACACACCGGAGGTGCCCACAAATGAGCACGGCTACCGCGGGCCAGCACGCCGCAACACTCGCCGCGAGCGTCCCCGCGCCGAGTATCGAATACGGCTATCTCTCCCCCATGCTCATCGTGTTCGGCGCCGCGGTCATCGGTGTGCTCGCCGAGGCATTCGTCGCCCGCCGCTTCCGCTATGCGACGCACCTGGTGCTGAGCCTGGCCGGGTTGGCCGCGGCGCTGGTCGCCGTGGTGGCGCTGGCAGGCACCGAGTCCACCGCTGTCGCCGGAGCCGTCGCGATCGACGGCGTCACGCTGTTCGGGCAAGGAACGATCCTGGTGGTGTCGATCCTCGGGGTCTTGTTCATCGCCGAGCGCGGCGCCGAGCCGCGCGAGCAGCCGCGCTCGGGCCCGGGAACCTGGAGTCTGGCCGCCGCGACCCTCGGCCGCGGCGTGGACGCGTTCACGCCGCAGGCTTCGGCGGTGCCTGGCAGCGCGGCCGAAACCGCCGCGGTTCGCGCGGGCGTCGCGACCACCGAGGTGTTCCCGCTGACGTTGCTGGCGGTCGGTGGCCTGCTGCTGTTCCCGGCGTCCAACGACCTGCTCACCATGTTCGTCGCGCTCGAGGTGCTGTCGCTGCCGCTGTACCTGCTGTGTGGGCTGGCGCGGCGCAAGCGGCTGCTCTCCCAGGAGGCGGCGTTGAAGTACTTCCTGCTCGGCGCGTTCTCCTCGGCGTTCTTCCTCTACGGTGTCGCGCTGCTGTACGGGCAGGCGGGCACGGTGCGCCTCGGCGGTATCGCGGACGCCATCGCCCGGCATCCGCAGGACACGACGCTGGCGTTGCTCGGCATCGCGATGCTGGCGGTCGGGCTGCTGTTCAAGATCGGCGCGGTACCGTTCCAGTCCTGGGTGCCGGACGTGTACCAGGGCGCCCCCACCGCGATCACCGGTTTCATGGCGGCGGCCACCAAGATCGCCGCGGTCGGCGCGTTGGTGCGCGTGCTGCAGGTCGCGGTGCCCGGCCTGCGCGACGACTGGCGTCCGATCCTCGGTGCCGTCGCGATCGCCACCATGGCGGTCGGGGCGGTCATGGCGATCACGCAGACCGACGTGAAGCGCATGCTCGCGTATTCCTCGGTGGCGCATGCCGGTTTCCTGCTGACCGGCCCGGTGGCGGCCGACGACCGTGGCGTCGCCGCGGTGCTGTTCTACCTGGCGGCTTACGGCATCGGTACGCTCGGTGCCTTCGCCGTGGTCAGCCTGGTCCGCGAACCAGGCGGTGACGAGGCCACCGGCCTGCCCCGATGGGCCGGCCTCGGCCGCCGCTCGCCCTGGCTGGCAACGGTTTTCGCGCTGTTTCTGCTTTCGTTCGCCGGTTTGCCGCTCACCAGCGGCTTCGTCAGCAAGTTCGCCGTTTTCGAGGCCGCGGCCGCGGGCGGGGCGACAGCGCTGGTGATCGTCGGTGTGCTCTGCAGTGCCATCGCGGCGTTCTTCTACCTGCGGGTCATCGTGCTGATGTTCTTCACCGACCCGCCCGCCGACGCACCCGTGCTGGTCGCCCCGCCACTGACCACCACCATCGTGGCGGTCACCGCGGCGGTCACGTTCGTACTCGGCGTCTTCCCGCAGCCGCTGCTCGACCTGGCCGGCCAGGCGGCGGCATTCGTCCGCTGAGCGGCCTCGGGTGATGCGGCCACCTCCGGCGGCGGCATCACCCGAATCGACTGCTAGGCACCGCGCCTGCGGTCCAGCACGTTGGTGATCAGCAAACGTGCACGTTCGCCGTATTCTGCCTGGTCGGCCAGGATGGCGAAGGTCTTCTCGTGCAAGGCGATCTCGGAGGGACGGGTGATGGTCAGCTCGGCCGAGACCGTCTCGGTCAGCACCTGCGAGCGGTCGTAGATGACGAAGTTCGTTGCGGGAGCGCGATAGTCGGCGCAGGCCGGGATGATGCCGAGCCGGACCCTCGGATTGGACATCACCGTGAGCAGGTAGGCCAGCTGCTCGGCCATGGTGGCCGCGTCGCCGACCATGCGCCAGAGCGCGGCCTCGTTGATCAGGAAATGGAACCGGTGCTTGGCCCGGTGGAGCACCTGCTTGCGCGCCATCCGCGCGGAAACCGCGTCCTCGAGGTCGTCGCGTCCGCCGGTGACCGCGATGCACGCGGTGAGGATTGCGCGCGCGTAGCCCTCAGTTTGCAGAAGTCCCGGCAACGTATCGGGCGCATACCATCGGATCTGGGTGGTCTGCGCCTCCAGATCGATCGACTGCCGCTGCCGGCGCGCATGACCGGAGGCGACGGTACGTTGCCATTCCAGATACATCGACTGCAGATTGCGCGCGTTGGCAACCAGGTCGTCCAGCACGGCGGTGTTGTCACACGCCTCGCACCAGGCGGCGAGATCGGCTTCCGACGGCGTCTGTTTACCGCCCTCGATCCGGGAGACCTTGCTCGAATGCCAGCCACATCTGGCCGCCAGCTCCAGGCCGGTCAGGTGGGCGGCGCGCCGCAGTTCGCGCAGGCGCGCACCCAGCGCCGCGCGTGCGTCCGACACATCGTTCACTCGCCCACGTGCTCGCTCTCGTAATACCGGTGATGATCAATACCCTTGGGCCACAGCCGTTCGCGAACCTGCAGGCAGCGGGCGACCAGGGCCGGATCGGTGGTGATCGACAGACCCGTGAACCGCCCGTCGGCGGCGAAAGTGTTGAACGCGACCGTGTCCGCGTCGAACAACCAGTAGTCGTCGCGCGGCACGTCCGCGGGGTCGGCCAGGTGCCGCGGCAGCCAGCGCACGGTCTCGCCGGTGGCGATGTTGTCGTCGGTCGCCGACAACAACCACCGGGTGTAGCCGGAGTGCGGGACCGTCACGACACGGAGCCGTTCCAGTGTGACTCCGCGACCGGCTGACTCGACCATCAGAGCGTCCCAGGCTTTCCACGACTCCGGCTGTTCCTCCGGCTCGTACGCTACTCCGGCGTCGAAGCGGCGCAATGCTTCTTGCTCGTCCTCCAGCACGTAGAAGTCCCTCACCTCCAGGTGGAAGGCGCGGAATCGAGCCGCCCGGAACAGCGGCTCGAAACAGCGGTCACCACCGACGTGCAGCATCAGCGCACCACCACGGCGGTTTCGTGGCACGCGAGGGTCAACTGCGCGAGCAACTCGGGGTCGGTGACCGGTTCACCGGCCACCAGCACCGAACCGCAGGTTCCGGTCGCCTCCACCGGTAGCCGCATACCCGGCTCCAGCCAGTCCAGCAACTGGTGTGGCACCAGGACCGTGCCCGTGCGCTCGGTGGCATCGCCCTGCACCACCAGCACGCCGGTGTCGGTCGCGTACACGGCGGGGCAAGCTCCATGATCGGATCCGGATCCGAGGAGTCGCAGGTTCATAGCTGATCCTTTGCGAGAGCGGAAGGGCGATGTCGTGCAATCGTCCCCACCGGAAGCCTTGCGGGTCAACGTACTTCGCAAAGTCGCGCAAAGCCGTGGCGGCGGAACAGGTTCGCTCTTACCTTCGATTGGGCACCTCGGGTACCACCGCGGCGAGTTCGATCCCGAGTTGCCCTTCCCAGAGGAAAGGGCTCCGACATGATGAGACGACCCAGGACTGCCGCCGATTTCGCGGTGCTGGGTGTGCTGGCGCCAGGCGGATTACTCACCGTCGAGCAGCTGGCTCAGCAGGCGCGACTGACCGCGTGGTCGGTGCGCGGTGCGTTGTTGCGCCTGCAGTCGCGCGGCTTGATCATGGACGCCAACAACCGCGGCCGCTGGGCGATCACGCCCCGCGGCCGCGGCGAGTGGGCCGCGAAGGGACGCCGGTTCACGCTATGACCCGATCACCTCGCCCCCATCATGGTGCTCGATCCGCTGCGGCGGATCCCACTCCGAATCACGGTGTGGTCAGGACTTCCCGCAGCCGGACCACGAACGTGGCGGGATCGTCGGCGAAACCGATGTGCCCGCCGGGGAACAGCGTCGGCGCGAGGTCCAGAGCCGAGGCGAGCGCGCGTGCGGTGCGGTCGCAGAACTGCCCGGCGGAGTCGGCGCCGATGCCGACGACGAGCCGGGCGCGCGTGTCGAGCAGCGCGACGATGTCGGGCTCCCAGGTGGTGGTGCCGCGGATCTCGTGCGCGAACCAGTACTGTTCGCTGGCGATCTGCCGCGGGTCGCGCTCGGGCCCGAATATCTGCGCCAGCATCGGCTCCGGCATCGGGATGTTCGCGACCGCGAAGAACTTTCGCCACGCACCGAGCACATCGCCCTCGGCGTAGGCCGCAACCATCTCCTCGGTGGCCGCACGGTGGGCGTCGCGGTCGGCGATCAGCGCATTGATCGGTGGCTCGTGCGCGATCACCGTCGTGACGAGGTCGGGGCGAGCCTGCGCCAGCGCCAGAGCGGTCACCGCACCGCCACTGGAGCCGAAGACCACGGCGGGTCCGGCATCGACGTGGGTGATCAACCGGGCGAGGTCGTCGGCGCGCAGTTCCGGGGTGGAGTCCTGGCCGGGATCGTCCAGCGTGCTGTTCTGGTGTCCGCGCGGGTCGGTGGTGAGCACCGTGTGGTCGGCGGCGAGCAGGTCGGCCAGCGGCGCGAACGCGGCGGCGTCCATCGGCGCACCGACCAGTACGACCAGCGGTCCCGCACCGCGCAGTTCGTAGTAGAGATGCGCGCCGGGAACGTCGAGAGTTCGCGCTGTGACCGCGGACGGCGTCTGGGTCATGAGTTCTCCTCGTGGGTGTCCTAGTTGGTGCTGTCGGACGTAGTCCGTCCTCAGCCCGAACACGGCCGGAGCAAAGGCGCAGTACGCACAACGCGCACGGCCGGGCGAAAGCGGAGGACGCACAACGCGCACGGCCGGAGCGAAGGCGGAGGTACGCCTACGTGTTCGCCTATAGGGACGCTCCGTGCGAACGGAATTCATCGCCCGGCAGCCAGAATTGCCAAACCTAGGATGGTTAGGATAAAACCATATTGCCCTAGTTTTCGAGGAGGTGGCAGATGATGGCGCGAGCGAGGCTGACCGCGGAGCGGATCACCGTGGTCGCGGCCGATCTCGCCGACGAGATCGGGCTCGACAACGTCACCATGTCGGCCGTGGCCCGGAAGTTCGGCGTCCAGGACGCCAGCCTGTATTCCCACGTCAAGAACCTTCAGGACCTGCGAACGCGAGTCGCCGTCATGGCGGCCACCGAGAAGACCGACCTGATCGCCGCCGCGATCGCCGGACGCGCCGGACGCGACGCGCTCGCCGCATACGCCCACGCCTGGCGCGATTACGCGCTGCGCTATCCCGGGCGATACGCGGCCACCCAGCTGCCGATGAACCCGGACGTGGCGAAGACCGCAACCGGCGCGCTGCGCGCCGTCGAGCTGACTTACGGCATGCTGCGCGGCTACGGCTTGGCAGAACCCGACCGCACCGACGCGGTTCGATTGCTGCGCAGCACCTTTCACGGATACAGCGTTTTGGAGGCCACCGGCGGTTTCGGGCACGCGCGCTCCACCGCAGAGTCCTGGGAACGCATCATCGACGCCCTGCACGTCGCACTCGAGCAGTGGCCGTCCCGTCACGAGGAGAAGTCGTGAAATCCGACACCCTGAAAGTGCCCGGAGCCACGTTGCATTACGAGGTGCGCGGCGCCGGACCGGTACTGCTGCTGCTGTGCGGCAGCGGCGGCGACGGGGCCGTCTTCGACATCATCGCCGAGCCCCTCGCGGAGCACTTCACCCTGGTCACCCCCGATCCTCGCGGCTATTCACGCAGCCTGCTCGACCCCGGCGCTGCCGACGGCGTGGCGGTCGAAGTACAGAGCGACGACGCCCATCGGCTGCTCGAACACCTCACGCCCGCAGGCGAAGACGCCTACGTCTTCGGTGGCAGCGGCGGCGCGGTGGTGGCGCTGGAGTTGCTTGCCCGGCAACCGCAACGCCTGCGGCTGGTGGTCGCACACGAACCGCCGTGCTTCGCGGTGCTCCCCGACGCGGCCGTGCACAAGGCGTTCGTCGACGAGGTGTACAACCTTTTCGTGACCGAAGGCCTCGCCGCCGCGGGCGCGCGTTTCCTCGACGGCATCGGCGGCGGAATGAAGGCCATGCCCGATCCGGCCGAACTCCCGCCCCGCGCGGCCGCGATGATCGAACGCATACACGCCAACGCGCCGCGCATGATGGCGCACGAATTGCGCGTTGTCACCTCGCACCGCCCTGATGTGGCGGCCCTGTCCGCGGTCTCCGACCGGCTGGTGCTCGGCGCGGGCCGCGAGAGCAGGGGCAAGCTCCCCTACCGTCCGGCCGAGACACTCGCGGCGCACCTGGGCATCCCCTTGATCGAGTTCCCCGGCGGGCACAGCGGTTTCACCGACGAACCCGCCGAATTCGGGCGGCTTCTGCTCGATCTGCTCCTCGCCGCCCGGGCGCGCTGACCGTCGCACCGGTCGACTCGATGGTCGCGCTGCGGCCGCGTTGCGAGGTCGGCCGTCGCTCGGATCCGGCGCATTTGCGTGTGGTCAGCAGACTTCGCGTGGATCGCCGCATCCGGAGCGGGAGTGTGACTCTGCGGCTGGGGCTCGGAGAGTCAGACCGCGCCCTCGGCGTGCCGAGCCTCGGAGTCGCGGCGTTCCGCTTCGATGCGGTTGATGTTGGTTTCGATCCATTCCCGCAGCGCCGCGATGGGGACACGCAGACTGTGGCCGAGCCCGGTGAGCGTGTATTCCACCCGCGGCGGGACGGTGGGGTGCACGGTACGGATCACGAATCCGTCTGTCTCCAGCCGACGCAACGTCTGGGTCAGCATCTTCTGCGATATGCCTTCGATGCGCTGGTGCAGGTCCGTGTATCGCATCGTGCCCTCGGCCAGGGCATCCACGATGAGCACGGTCCACTTACCGGCAATGTGGTCGAGCACCTGGCGAGTGGGGCATTTCGCGGAATAGACATCGGCGGGAAGTCCCGACGACTCGACATACGTACGCACCATTGGAGTGTAGCGCACAAAAAGGTGCTGTCTTCCCAATAGTTTGTAACTAACCGATAGTTAGAAATATGGAGAAGCAAGCCATTTCGGTTTCCGAAGCCATCCGCGTCCGCCGCACCGTCCGTCACTACCGTCCTGATCCGGTCCCGGCACCGGTTCTGGACGAACTGCTGGATCTGACCATGCAGGCACCCAGCGCCTGGAATATGCAAGACCGCTCGGTCGTCGTCGTGACCAGCGAATCCGGCCGCAGGGAACTGTCGGCAGCCGCCTTCGGTCAGCCGCAGCCACTCGAGGCGCCGGTCACGCTCGTCTTCGTCGCCGACAGCACGGCATGGGAAGCGCCCAACACCGACATCGCGGAACAGGCCCGCCACAGTGGCGCGTGGAACGCCGAATTCACCGCCCTCTTCGACAGCCGCGCGGAGTTCCACGAGCTGCGCCGACGGGATCTACTGCGGGAAAACGCCGTCAAGAACGCCATGATCGCGGCCACGTACACCATGCTGGCCGCCACCGCACTCGGGTTGGCCTCGGCGCCGATGAACGGATGGGATCCCGACCTGGTCAAGAAGGCGATCGGTATCGAGGACCGCCCCGAGCTCGCCATTGCCGTACTGGTAACCGTCGGCTACAGCGACGCCGCGCCGCCACATCCGGGACGCCGCGCCGTCGAACGCACCGTCTTCTTCGAGCGATTCGCTGCCTGAAAGGTTCGGTGGGCAGGCGTTGGTCGCCTGCCCACCGCTCAGCTCGGCGCCGCTGGACCGAAGCTCCATCGGCTGCGCGTCGGGAGCGACCGAGATATCACCGGTAAGCGATGGCCGATCGCCGAATCGCGGCGCAATTGAGATGAATTGCCTTGTTGTAGAAGCGATTTCATTGATTCCGAATCGGGCAACAATATCGAGGGATGATTCCACTGTGCGCAATCGTGCCCCGAGGAGTTGGGTACCGCGCTCCCATCCTGAATGGCTGAGCACAGCGGGCCCACGGGTGCCGCGGCGAACTCGACAAGGCTGTCCCCACTCGCCGCGTCGTACGTCTGTCGTTCCGAAAGCAGCTGTCGCGCACCCGTTCCGCCCTATCACGGTCCGAGCAGCGACTCGAGGTCCGGCAGGTTGCCGATTCTCTGGGTCGCCGGCCGCTCCAGCGCGTCGGTCTGCGGCGAGCCGGTTTCGCGCAACCGGGTCCGTACCTCCCCGGGGGTCTTACGTCCCGCGCCAGCCCCGCTCATGCCCTGATAGCTTGCGACCGCGCCGGTCACGATCGGGGACGCGCTCGAGGTTCCGCTGAATACGTCGGTGTACCACAGGTCCTCGTCGGAGCCTCCTTGCAGGTCGCCATAGCCAGTGGTGGTGACTTCCATTCCCCATCCCTGCGCGTCGACACGCTCGCCGTAGTTGGAGAAGGTCAGCCGGGAGCGGGCCGGGCCGTGGTCGCGGCCGTGGAATCCTGGCGGTGGTGCGCCCGCGCCGACGATGATCGCACCGGAGTCGGCCGCGCCACCGCGGAATGGGTTGTGCCACGCCGCCGGGAACTCCGGCGGACGGGTGTCATACAGCGCGGCATCCAGATCCTCGCCGCCATTGCCGGCCGCCTCGACCACGATCACGCCCTTGCCGACCGCGTACCGGATCGCCGCCGAGTCGTCGGGCCACCATTCGACCGGAATGTAACCGCGCTGGTCGGGTCTGCCCGCATAGTCGAATCGCGGGCCGGGACGATGGACTTCGAGCAGGATCACGTCACCGGGACCCAACACGTCCGCGGCCGAACGGATCGCGGCCGCCGATCCGGACCCGAAGATCGACACCGCCCGCATGTGCGCCTCGGGCGCGATGCCGGTGACGCCGTATGCGTTGACGTCGGCACTGATAGCGCCCGCGACGGCGGTGCCGTGGTCGCGCCAGCCCCGGTCCGGTGCCGGGGAGCCGCCGATGACGCCGCCCTGGTTGGCTTGCAAATCCTCGTGGGTGAACCGCCAGGCTCCCTCGACATCGACCACCCGCACGCCCGCGCCGCGTCCTCCGGGAACCGTCCAGGCCCAGCGCGCGGCGATTCCCTGCGGCGCGGCGTCCAGATACCCTTGGCGCTCTGTGAGATCCGGCGTAACCGGGGGTGCGTCGACTACGGAACGAGCCGTGCCCGTCACGATGCCTTCCGGCGCGATCGGTGGTTCGGCGGGCGGCTTCACGTACGCTGCCGCTACGGCGTCGTCGTCGCGTAGCCGACCGGCGAGCTCGTGGAGCTCGCCGCCGACACCATCGACATAGAAGTAATTGAGGTATTCCGCGCCCGTTTGCTCGTATGACGCGCCCCTGAGTCGGCCCTGCAATCGGTTGGGCGGTCCGAAGATCCGTACCAATCGGCCACCCTCCGGAAGCCGCCTGGCCACATGCGACTGGACGCTGCGGCTCTCGCGGAGGGCGATCGGGGTGATCGCGGCGTCGGCGGCGTGGGTGACCACGATCAGTTCGGCGGGCGATCGGAGCTTCGGATGCTGGGATGCCATGGTGCACAGTCAACCTGGAGGGCGCTCCCGTCGCCACCGCGCTCACCGATCCACGCTGGCGTCGGCATCGTCCCGGTCAGCATGGCCGCACGGGGCCTGATGACGGTGACGCTGAGCACCTCCATCGCACCGATCCCGATCAGGCACAGTCCGGCCACCCAGCCCACCGTGTCCAGTGAATCGAACGGCAGCGCACCGACAATCACGCCGAGCGTGAGCGTGATCAGCCCGAACACCTCTTGCCGTGCTCGCCCGGGCAGATTGTCGACCCATACCGCCACGGTGGCGTGGCAGATTCCGCGAATCGCCCAGGCCAGCCCGATCCAGAACGCCAGCAACAGCGCCGAATTGCCGCCCGCGAAGCACAGCACCGCCAGCAAGGCGGACATGACGCCGCTGATCAGCACCAGCACTCGCAGGGCCGGGGCGATCCGGGCGCTCACCGCCAGAATCATCTGGAACACACCGTTGAGCAGAAGATAGCCGCCACACAGCAGTTCCGCTGTCGGTAGCGACTTGTGCGGCCACACCGCTAGTGCCACACCCATGATCATCGAGCAGGCGCCGACCACCAGTACCGACTGCCGGACACCGCCGGCCAGTGGTTCCGCACGCCCTTCCACCACAGTTTCGGGCATAGCTAGATGATATGACCCCGCGTTGATTAGCGGGCCGTTTGCCCCGCTCTGGCAGCGACATTCGGTCCTGTAGTCCGCGCCGAGCACACCAGCCCGGGAGCTCGGGTCACCATCACTCGTTCGCCTGCCCGACGAACGGCGGTGTCGTCATCGAGCCGGCACGCCCTCTGACGGGGCCGCCCGATCTTTCGGTCAGTGTCGATCTCGACCGCGCCGCTCTCCGTCAGCACCGTTCTCGAGCGAGTGCCATTGCGGGAGTTGCCGCTCCGCGACCTGCCGGGTCGTGTTACTCGTACCCGACATGCTCGGTCCTTCCGCGTTGGTTCCCTCATCCGGATGCGATGGCCTGTTTGCGTGACAGGGTGATCCGGCGGCGTTCCAGGTCGACGTCGATGACTTTTACGTGGATTTCGTCGCCGACTCGGAGGACGTCTCCGGGTTTGTCCACCTGTCCTGCGGCCAGTTCGGTGTTGTGCACCAGTCCTTCGAAGCCGTCTGGGCGGTCCTCGATGCGGACGAACGCGCCGAACGGCATGAGTTTGGTGACGCGGCCGCGCACGATCCGGCCGACCTGCTGCACGATCTGCGGCATCGGATCCTCTTGCAGCGCCTTGAGCGACAGGCTCACCTCTTCGCGCACCATGTCGATGTCGATGATCTGTGCGGTGATCTCCTGACCGACGCTGAGGATCTCGGAAGGGTGGCTGACGGGCCGCCAGGACAGTTGCGGAGTTTTGATCAGCGCGGTGACCCCGCCGATGTCGACGAACACCCCGAAGCCGGCGATCCGGCTGATGGTGCCGTTGCAGATCTGGCCTCGGCGCAGGGTCTTCGACAACGCCCAGTTGTGGTCGCTCGGGGTCGGTTCGGTCCTCCACCGGGCCCGCAGGACGCCGTCGCTGTCGGGCAGGACGGCGGTGAACAGGGGGTGGCGTTCGTCGACATACAGCGAAAGCGCGGTTGCGGCACGTGCGCCGGTGACCCGCGCTGCCAGTTCGGTGAACTGGGTCTCGTCGGCAATGATGCTGGTGATCTGTCCGTGTTCGTCCTCCCAGACGAGTTCGATCAGGCCTTCGTCAGGGAGAGCGGCAAGGATCTCGTCGACGTCGGTGGACAGGTCCGGCCAGACGGTGAGTCGAGCACGAGGGGTGAGTTCGGCGCGTACCGCGTCCACAGTGTCGCTGGTGAGGCGGTGCCAGCGCGACGCGTTGAAGATGTACCCCTCTTCCAAGATGACAGCTTGGTGTGTGGTGATGCACCAGCGCAGCCGTGCCCAGAAAATGTCGTCGGCGGGTCGCTGTTCGCCGGGCTCGGTGTCGAAAGCCGCATCGTAGGGGGATGTCTCGAGCCGTTCGGGAAACAGTCCCAGTGCGCGGGTGCGGGACAACACCCTGTCACAGGGCTCGCTGGTGCTGATGTAGACGTACTGGTCCCACCCGACGTGCACCGCGAATATGTCTTCTACTTCCAGGCGGCACCAGGCGCCGTTGTCGCGGAGCATTGCCCGTACCAGCTCCAAGCCGACGTCCATCGGCACCTGCGCGCCGTCGTGGAATCCGGTGAGGTCGGGCGGGAAGAGCCCGACCAGACCGTGGCCTTCGATAGGCGGCTCCAGGCCGAAGTGGACGTGGCCGGTGATCTGCGGTTCCCGGATGGTCAGCTGGTGGACGCCGGTGTCTTCGGCAAATGCGGCCACGGCTTGCAGGTAGGCGGCTTCGACCGGCCCGTGGTCGCTGAGTTCGTCCTCGGCGCCGGTATAGCTGCCGCGCTCGTCGCGGTCGGCGGGGTCGTACTTGGTGACCCGGTAGGTGTAAGGCAGCACGTCACTGCCCCGCCCCGGTCTTCGCGGCGGTCATCCCCTCGGCCGGGTCGTAGATGGTGCCGCCCAACGACAGCTTCACACCGCGTGCGGCCATGCCGTCACCGATCTCGCGGGAGTCGCGCACCACGCGGGCGAGCCGATCGTGTTCGGGGACGATCAGGGGGTTGCCGGCGCGGACGGCCGCGAGAGCTCGGTCGAAACCTTGCCGGGCGCGGCCGGTGCCGGTCAGGCAGTGGTCGAGGCGGATCCGGGCTTCGGCGACGCCGCGACCATACAGGATCTGCCAGCGGGCCTGCTCATTGGTAAAGCAGCGAGCGTCGCCGATAAGGGTTGCGGTCACACAGGAACCGTACGGTAGGTCTGCCCTCAGCGGATACCCTGAACGAGACGACATCTCGCCTGGTCGGCACAGACAGACGAAGATCCTCCCGTGCGTCCGTTGGCGGATGCCCGCCCGGACACCCGTTCAGCCCCCGGAGCGGATCGAACAGCCCGCTGGATACGCGTCCACACCGGACGCGGATGGCTCATGACAGCCTCAGGAGTCCGGGTCCGTAACGGCTGGTTCGCGGCGTCTCTCGGCGAAGAGTTCGTCGAGTTGGGTTTCGGCGCGTTCGGCGCGGGCGAGCGTTTGGGCGCGTGCTTCATCCAGTGCCGCGAGGCGCTGGGCGGCTTCGGTGCGGACCTTGTCGATGGCCGCGGCGGCTTCGGTGCGGGCTGCGGCGAGATCTGCGGCCGCGGTGCGGCGGATCTCGGTGAGTTCAGCGCGCGCAGCGTCGAGTTCGGCACGGACCCTGCGCCACTCGGTGCGTGCTTCGTCGGCGGCTTCGGCTCGTTCGGCGGCAGACTGCTCGGCGCGCTCGGTCGCGCGTTCGGCGTCCGCCGCGCGCTGCACGGCGAGGTCGCGTTCGGCGTGGGCGGCCCTGACCTGAGCCGCTGCCTCGCGCTGGGCCTTCGCGATCTCGGTGTCGGTGCGCCGCTGCGCGTGCTGTACCTGTTCGGCCGCATCACGTTCGACGCGTTCGATTTCTGCGGCGGTCTCTTGGCGCACGGCGCGGATCTCGGCTTCGGCGTCGCTGCGCGCGGCGAACACGTCGTCGGCGGCCTGCTTGGTCGCTCGTTCCACTTCGAGCAGTGCGTCGTCGCGTGCCGAGTGTGCTCGGGCGACTAGTTCTTCGGCCCGTTCGGCGGCATTCGCGGCGTCGTCGGCCGCGGACTCGGCCAGTGCCCGTGCTTCCTGCGCCTCCCTGCGTGCCTGTTCCGCCGCCACCGCGACCGCTTCGGCCTCCGCGATCCGCCGTGCCGCGTCCGCCTGCACCGCCTGGACCTGCGCTTCGGCGATGGACGGGTCGGCGAGCGTGGACAACTCCGCGACAGCGGCATTCAACGTGGTGTTCAACTGCCCGGCGAGCGACCGGAACTGCGTGAGCAGCTCATCGGCACGCAACCGCGCGGCAGTGACCGGCCCCTGCTGCATCACAGTGACGACAGCGGGCGCCTCCGTTTCCTGTTGCCGCCGTTGCCGCTCCCGCCACGCACGCCATCGTGTGTGATCCGGATGGTCGCAGTACTCCGACGGCCGACCGGGCCCGCCTCCCCGCGTGAGGGGACGAGAGCAGCCCGGGTAGTTGCACAGATTCGACACGCCAGAATCGTAGCGTTGGTTTCGTCATTTCCAACGGATCGACACGAAACGAATTCCTTTGGGCTGCAACGAGGCGCAGGTTCCGCTGGCCTCCGATAAGTGAACCTTATCGGGGGTCAGAAGCACCTGCACGCCAACTTTCGACACTCGAAATACGTTTCTGTTTGGTTAGTGCCAACGCAACGAAATCCTGACGGAAAGGGCTGAAAACTGTGCACCCCTTCCCAAAGACAGAGCGTCTGGGCTCGATGGGTGCGATCGCCGGAACAGTTGAAAAAGTCAGTGGCTGGCAGAGGTGACGTACCGGTTCGCCCTGCCCGAGATGTATGCCCGTAGCGGTTCCGAGATGGACTTGGTTGCAGCGGGGCGTCTGCGCGACTTGTGCTACCTGGATGACCGGGACGTCGAGTACGAACAGGTCGAAGAGGTGGTCAGGGGCTTCGGCAAGCTCGGGGCTTCGGCAAGCTCAGGGTGCACGGTCCGTTCGCGGCGATCTTCGGTGAGCAACGCCGCTGCACTGCCGAAGTGACATCGGTGTACGCCGAGTTCTATCACCGACTCGGCCACCTGGCTTTGGAACGGTTACTCGGTCCGGCCGAGTGGACGCCTTTGACGCGGTTGCGGGAGTGGGTGGCTGATCGGGACGTACGCCGCAGCGAGGTTGAGGCCGCCTTCGGCGAACCGAGCCTGCGGGTCGGCAAATGGGTGTCGTGTTATGCACCAGCGGATGGTGGACCGTGGGTGTTCTTCGACTGCTGGGACGAGCTATCGCTGCGGTACGTGCCTGGCGAGGGCCCGGGGGGAGCCGGAGAATTGTCACTGTGACGCTTGGCAACCCGGGGGCTTAGCTGCACCCGCGAGGAGCCATTGTTGACGCCGTTGGTCGAAACCGGTGCACAGGTGCCGAAATCCCCCGTTGGGCGTGCCGTAGGCTGAAGTCTCGCGTCGAATACCTTTGGCGCAGGCAGCCAGTCGCCGATGTGAATGCGGGAGCCGAGACATGGACGATCGATCCACCGTCGTCGCGGTCCCCGAGTCGGTACGCACGGAGTTGCGCCGTGGAGTCCGCAGTGTCCTGGTCGACGCCGCTGCGCTGCGCTTGGTGCGGGATCGCTTCGACGACGATCAGGCCGGTTCGCTGCGCCGGTATCTCGAAGCCTCCCAGTCGGCGAACACGGTGCGCGCCTATCGCGCCGACTGGGTTGCCTGGGCGGCTTGGTGTGCCGCCGAAGGCAGACAAGCTCTGCCCGCCGATGCCCTCGACGTCGCGGTCTACCTGGCGGCGGCCGCCGACGCGCGTCGCGATACGGGCGGATGGGCGTTCAGTCCAGCGACGTTGGAACGAAAGTCGGCCGCCATCGCCGCGGTGCACGCGGCGAACGGACTGCCGTCGCCGACGCGCTCGGATGTGGTGCGGCTGACCCTGCGCGGTATCCGCCGCACCCGCCGCGCGCAACCCCAGCGCAAACGTCCGGTGCTGCTGCACACACTCGACCAACTCCTCAGCGAGCTTCCCGCACCGGGCTGGCCCACCGAACCCGCCCGCCGCCGGGACGCGCTCGCACTGCTCATCGGTTTCGCCGGAGCCCTGCGCCGCAGTGAACTGGCCGGACTGCGCGTCGGCGATGTCGAGGTCGGCACCGACCACAGCACCGGCGAACCGATCCTGCTGATCCGGCTGCCCGCCACAAAGACCGACCCCACCGGCACGGCGGAACAGCGCGTGGCCCTTCCCCGCGGCCGCCGCCCCGCCACCTGCCCGGTCTGCGCATTCGCCGACTGGGTGCAATTGCGCGAAATACACTCCGCCACAGGGACTTCCGGTGTCCGGAGCTGGCTGTCCGAGCTGCCTTCCGGTTCTCCCGACATGCACCGCTGCCACGGCTTCACCGGCACCCACATCGACCCGGACCTTCCCCTCTTCCCCGCCATCACCCGGCACGGAGCCATCGGCGACGCCGCGATGTCCGGGCGCGCCGTCGCCGAACTGGTCAAGCGCTATGCCGCCCGAGCGGGTCTCGACCCCGACCTGTTCTCCGGTCACTCACTGCGCGCCGGATTCGCCACACAGGCCGCGCTCGGCGGCGCCAGCGACCGCGAGATCATGCGCCAGGGCCGATGGTCCAACCCGCGCACCGTCCACCGCTACATCCGAACGGCAAACCCTCTCGAAGACAACGCGGTCACCAAACTCGGGTTGTGAGGTCACCAGTCCCGACGCTCGCGGCATTCAGGGCCTGGTCGAGCTCGCCGATGCCCTCGAGCGACATGTCGCCTCGGGCGAGGCCGAGGTGGCTCCCGCACCGGCCCGTGTGGTCATCACGGTATCCGCGCGGGTCCGCTGGCCCTCGCGGTCCAAGTGCGCCAAGCGGTTTGCCAGCCGTCGGGGCCGCTGGCGCGGCTGCTGGGACCGACCCAGGCGATGTAGCCGTCGGGGCGGACCAGCAGAGCGGGTCCCGGGCCGATGCGGCGAGCCTGCGCCACAGTGGTGTCCAGATGTGCGACGTCGTGCTCGCGGATCAGCAGGAAGCCGGGCGTGCGCTGCAGTTCGGTGAGCCGCCCCTCGGCCAGGGGCACCTCCGTGGCGTGGGTGCCCACCACCGGGTGCTGCCCGCGACGGCGCGAATAGCGCAGGGTGACACCGGAAAAGCTGCCCGCGATGGCGTCGCGCACCGGGCCGATGCCCAGCATGAGCGGGGCGAGGTGGTTGCGTAGCCAGCGGGCGGGCGGCGGCCCGAGCGTGACCGCACGCATCATCGCACCGCTTTGCCACAGGACGCGGCGGCCGATGGGGTGCCGCTCGCGGTGGTAGGTGTCGAGGATGGCCGGATCGGCCCCACCGAGGACGAGATCGAGCTTCCAGGAGAGGTTGACCGCGTCCTGGATGCCGGTGTTCATGCCCTGCCCACCCATGGGTGAGTGCACGTGGGCGGCGTCTCCGGCGAGGAAGACCCGTCCGTGGCGATAGCGGCGGACTTGGCGTTCGTCGCAGTGGAATCGGGAATGCCAGCTGATCTCGCGGACGCCGACATCGCGTCCCATGGCCTCGGTGAGCACGCGGACGACCTCGCCTTTCTCGACGGGAGCGCTGTCGGGCAGTTGGCGGTGACGATCCCACGTCACCGATCGATACCACCCGGGCCGGGCCGGGCCGTAGGGCGCGAGGAACCCGAAGACGTTCCGGGTGCTGCCCAGGCTGAGCCCGGTGCCCGAAGGCCCGTCGCCGAGCAAAACGTCGGCCAGGACCACGGAGCTGAGCACGGACTTGCCGGGGAATTCGACCCCGAGCAGCTCGCGAACCGTGCTGTGGGCGCCGTCGGCTCCCACCACGTACGCCGCCCGCCACGTGGACAATTCCCCACCGCCCTTGGGCCGGGCCGTGACGGTGACCCCGTCGGTGTCCTGCTCGAGGCCGACGACCTCCGTGCCGCGCACCACGATCGCGCCCTGGTCGCGGGCGTAGTTTTCCAGGGCCTGGTCGACGACGGTCTGCGGGAGGATCATTCCGTACGGGTAGCGGGAGGGCAGATGGGACAGATCCAGCGCAGCGCCGGAGAACAACTCGACGCGGTCGGTGGTACCTGCCCCGGCGAGCAGGCCTGCGGCCACACCGCGACTGTCGAGGAGCTCCAGAGTGCGGGCCATCGTAACGAAGGCCCGGCTGGCAGGATTGATGCTGGGCCAGCGTTCCAGCACAGTGACCGGACGTCCCGCCCGGGCTAGATCACCCGCGACGGTCATGCCGGTCGGCCCGCCGCCGACCACCAGTACATCGGTGACATGGTCAACGGACCTCATGGCGTGCCTCCGTCGCGATGGCACCTGTGCAGGCGCGCAAGGCATTTCCGGGGTTGGCCACGGCGACGGCCACGAGGTTACCTGGCACATCCTGAGCAATGCTGGAGGCGGGGTCCGGGAAGTAACGGCGGATGTCGTCCGGTGTGGCCATGGCGGAGTAGTTGAAGATGAATCGCGCGCGGGGCAGCGTGGTGTGCACGAGATTCACGATCGACTCGAACAGCAGCGTGTTGCGCTCGGCCAGCCGGACACCGGCGCCGATGAGCACCGCGTCGTATTCCCGGTCGGCCAGCATGCCGCGGATCTTGTCCAGCGCGGTCTCGCCGAAATCGATCTGACACCCGTCCGCCTCGTATCCGGCCTCCCGCAGCAGTGCAAGATTGTCGTCGTTGGCCTCGCGCAGCTTCTCCCGGGTCAGTCCGGCGAACGCGACGAAATCCGGTGATGCGTAGTCGATAACGTCGGGATGCAGTCCGATCTGGATGGCGGTGACGGTCATGGCGGTGATCCTTTCCGTAGTCCATTTCGGTGTGGGGCAAAGGAGGGCCTCTTCTCACCCCTCCACAATGGCCGTCGCGGGCGTATCGTGTCCAACGATGCTTTCTGCTGTCTGTCATCGCAGATGGAGATAGGTATGGATCTTCGCCAGCTTGCGTACTTCGTCGCGGTCGCTGAGGAACGCAGTTTCACGCGCGGCGCCCAGCGCGAGCACATCGTCCAGTCCGCGGCGTCGGCCGCGGTGGCCAAGCTGGAACAGGAGTTCGGCACGGCGCTGTTCACCCGCACACACCGCACGCTGGAACTCACCACCGCGGGACGTATGCTGCTGGCCCGTGCCCGGAATCTGCTCGCCGAAGCACAACGGGCTCGAGATGACATCGGCCGTCTCACCGGCGGGCTCAGCGGGACCGTCACGCTGGGCACCCAGCTGTCGACAGGTTCCTTCGACCTGATCGCCGCCCTGAGCGCCTTTCAGGCCGAGCACCCCGATGTCGTTGTGCGCCTGCGGCTTTCCGTCGGTCCCCTCGCCGGGCACGCCACCGCGCTGCACGAGGGCAGGTTCGACTTCATGCTGCTGCCCGTTCCCCTGCACGGTTCCGCGGTCCTCGGCCCGGATCTCGTCATCGACCCGATCGCGCGCCTGCGCCTGGCTCTGGCCTGCCGCGCGGACGATCCTCTTGCCCGCGCACACCGCGTGACCTGCGCCGACCTTGCCGACCGCCGCTTCATCGACTTCCCCGAAGGATGGGGCAACCGCACCATCGTCGACAGCATGTTCAGTGAGGCGGGCACCAAGCGCACGGTAGCCCTGGAAGTGGTGGACATCGCCACCGCGCTGACCATGGTCCAGCAGCGTCTCGGCCTCGCGTTCGTCCCCGAAGAGGCCATTCCCGCACGAGCCGGCCTCGCCCAGGTCGACCTGGCCACCCCGCCCCAGACAACCGGGCTCGCCGTGGCCGCCTCCCGCAACCACCCGCTCTCCGAAGCGGCCCTCGCCCTGCACCGCACACTGCTCGCGGCCCGGGCCACGCCGTGACTGCGACACCGCAACCTTCCGTAGCCGGAACCGCATACACGCTACCTGTTCCCCGGACGCTGCCCTGGCAGACCAGCCTCATCCCACATCCTCGCTCGCAAACTTCGAGCCCATGGAATCGGCACGTTGAGCTCACGCAACTCCGCCCGCGCCTCCTGAGCACGCGAGATCCCCGGACCGATCGCCGCCGACCTGCTGGGCATCGACATCAACACCGCCACACGATGGGCGCAACGAACCCGACGAGACTTGACCGATTACCTCGTCACTCGACAACCGCGACCGCACCCCAACCGAACCGATCTGGCAAGCGAGGACGGTCGAGGAGTAGGCCGTGTGCTCCGGAGCAGCCCCTCGGCGGCATGGCTGGTGAAGGGAAAAAGCTGGAAGTGGCGTAGGCGCAGGTGAGAGCCTGGTCCCATGAGCACGATCGATGACGCCATCGCTCTGGCCGCCACCCACGGCCCGCACCTGTCCGCGCAGGACGCCACCGTGAACGAGGCGGGCCTGGACTACCGCGTCGTCATGGCCTCCGACGCGACCGGCCAGAGGTGGGTGCTGCGCGTACCGCGCCGCGCCGATGTCTCCGAGGGCATGGCCGCTGAGACGCGCATCCTCGACCTGGTCACCCCCGTCCTGGCCGAGGATGGCGTCGCGGTCCCCGACTGGCAGGTCCGCTCCCCCGAACTGATCGCCTACCCGGCCCTGCCCGGCGCCCCGGGCCTGACCCTGACCAACGCCGGGGAGCCCAACTGGCACATGGACCCTGCCAGCCCGGACTATGCCGATCGCCTGGGGCGCCTGCTGGCCCGTCTGCATTCCATCACCCCGGAGCAGGCCGAGGCCGCGGGCGTCGAGGTCCGTACCTCGGCTCAGGTACGTCAGGCGTGGCGGGACGACATCGCCCGCGTGAGCGAGGCATTCACTGTCTCACCCGCCCTGAGCGAGGCATGGCAGGCATGGCTCGAAGACGAAACCTGCTGGCCCGAGTGGACTGTGATGACCCACGGCGAGATCTACCCCGCGCACGTGCTGTTCGATGAGGAGGGCACGATCACCGGAGTCCTGGACTGGACCACCGCCCGCGTGGACGACCCCGCCCGTGACCTGTCCGCCCAGTACGGCGCCGCGGGCGAGGAGATGTTGCAGGTCACCCTCACCGCGTACGAGCAGGCGGGCGGGCACGTCCACCCCCGCCTGGCAGCCCAGGCGGCGCACCTGTGGGACGCCTCCCCGATCGGGTACGCCCTGCACGCGCTGACCACCGGCGCCGAGACCGACCTGGCCACCGCGGCGGCAATGCTGAACCCCGATGCCTGATACCCCGTCCGGTCCGAAGACGGCGCACCTTCCCGGGGCGGGAACGTGCGCCGTCGCCGTTCCCCGAGATCCGTGCGGCACATGAGGTGGGGCACGGCCCGGTTCGAACCTGGAGGTGAAGGATGGCTCATCCTGTCGGACCTGGCCGAGCGCTTCGGACTTCGGACACGCAGCCAGTTGCTGGCCGCCATTGAGACAGCAGGTCTGCGAGTGCTGGACAGGACGGACACGAGAGACCACGGCATCCACGAAGCCGAGGACGCGCTACGGGTGTCGCGGGTCGAGGCCGCGGGCGCCGTTGTGCTCGGTAAGACCAATGTGCCGTTGATGCTGCGAGATATCCAGAGCTTCAACGAGATCTACCGGCACCACCAACAACCCGTGGGATCACGCTCGCACGTCGGGTGGTTCCTCCGGCGGATCAGCGGCGGCCCTGGCGGCCGGATTCGGCGCGCTGTCCATCGGCTCCGACCTCGCCGGTTCGCTGCGCACCCCCGCGCATTTCTGCGGTGTCTACGCGCACAAGCCGACACTCGGGCTGGCACCGACCCGCGGCATGGTCGCGCCGCCCGCGCCGGCCTTGCCGATCACCCTCGACCTCGCCGTCGTCGGCCCGATGGCGCGCACCGCCCGCGACCTCGCGCTGCTGCTCGACGTGATGGCCGGACCGGACCCGCTGACCCACGGCGTCGCCTACGACGTCGCACTGCCGTCCGCGCGCCACGAACGGCTGTCGGACTTCCGGGTCCTGATCATCGAGGACCATCCGCTCATTCCGACCGGATCGGCGGTGCGGGCGGGCATGAACCGGGTCGCCGAGGCGCTCGTCGACGAGGGCGCCCGCGTCGAACGGCGCAGTCCTCTGCTGCCCGATCCAACCGAAGCGGCGACGCTCCACATGCTGCTGATGCTGTCGAACGCCGCCGCAGGTATTTCCGTCGACGTGTACGAACAGCTGCAGACCCATGCCGCCGTCCTGAGCGCGGACGACCGGAGTCTCGATGCGGCGCGGCTGCGCGGCATGGTGCTCAGTCACCGCGACTGGGTCGAGGCGAACAACCGTCGCGAACTCCACCGCCACGGCTGGCGGCAGCTCTTCGCCGAGTTCGATGCCGTGGTGTGCCCCATCACGCCCACTCCCGCCTTCCTGCACGACCACAACGGAGGTCTGGAGAACCGGCACATCGACATCGACGGTGTCGAGTACCCGTACTTCGACCAGCTCGTCTGGGCCGGCCTGGCGACCATGCCCGGCCTGCCCGCCACCGCCATACCTGCAGGCCGCTCACCCGAGGGCCTGCCGGTGGGAGTGCAGCTCATCGGTCCGATGTTCGAGGACCGCACCCCGCTGCGGCTGGCCGAACTGCTCGAGCAGAAGATCGGCGGGTTCCAAGCACCGTAGTGCGCTTGCACCGAGCCAGGACCGAAAACTGCACGATTCCAATACCGCACCCGTCCTGGATGCGCTGACAGCGCACGAAAAACGGCCCCCGGCCGTGCATTAGGGTCTGACCGCATGGCAGTCCCCTCCCGCCCCATCGGAAGCCTGGCGATCGTACTCGCTGTGGCCGTTGCGATTCCGATGCTCGCGACCCTGGCCTTCGCGGCCATCGGCCATCCCGAATGCGCGACCATCCCGCAAGATGTGGGCCCCTGCGGATACTGGGCCCGCGTGGCGGAGTACGGGCCGTTCATCATGCTGTGGGGAACGGTCGTCACCGCAGGTTTCGGAGCAACGGTGTGGCTGGTGGTCGTCGCTGTACTCGGTCTCTTCGCAGCGCTACGCCGACGCCGCGAGTAGGCCCCGGAATCCTGAAGCCGGCCCGAGCCGCACAGTAGCTTCGTGTACAGGCTGGTTCGAGGTGAAGGTCCGCCGCGGACCAGATGGCCGCTGGATCGATCGCGGCCAACCCGACGGCGATCGATCCGAGAACGCACGACCGGCGATCGGTGGGTGGGCCACCGATCGCCGGTCGTACTGATGGATTTGTCATCGCGACAGCGAGTTGCGCAGATCGGTGATGGTGGCGCGGCGCTCGTAGGCGATCCAGGCGAAGATCGCGGCAAGCACCAGTGGGAAGATCCCCATCAAGGGCTTGTCGGCGATGAAAGCCTGCGTCCCGGCGGCGAGCACGGTGAGAACGGACAGACCCGCGGCAGCCAGGCCACACAGCCGTGGCACCATCAGGCCGATACCGCCTGCGACCTCCGCGACTCCGATGAAGATGAGCAGCCCGAGGGGGATGGTCAGATTCTCGGGGGCGTTGTCGGTCAGGGTGTTCGGTATAACGAGCTTCGGCCCGCCGGAGGCGATGATGAAGAACAGGCCGAGCAGGATCTGCAGGGTCCACAGGGCGCGGTTGCGGACCTTGCCGGAACGGTCGGTGACGTCGTCGGAGAAGTTGGCGGTGGTCATTTCTGGTCCTTCTGGTTGGTCGCGCCGGGTTGGTAGCGCGTTCAACGGATAGGACGGAGCACCGTCGGAGAACTCATCGCTGTCGGCGAAGGTTCTTTCGAAACCGCTGCCGAACCGGCTCAGCGCCGGACTCCGTAGAATTCCAGATCGCGGACGTTGCCGCGGTAGCGGCTCGCGCTCGTGCTCACAGATCGATCTCCACGTCGCTGATGGGGTAGGCCACGCAGGAGTGGGTGTAGCCGAATCGGTCGTCGGACAGGCGGAGTCTGGCCTCCTCGGCGGTGTGCACCTCGCCCTTGACGATCCGCACTCGGCACAGACTGCATTCGCCCGAGCGGCACGCGGCTTCGGGTCGAATACCTTTGTCTTCCAAAGCGTCCAGCAGCGGTCGGTTACGCGGGGTGCGGAAGGAGGTGTCGCCAGCGGTGACGGTGACCTCGCCGGCCGGGTCGACGCCGGTGGGCCAGTGTGGTTGGGCGGTGGGGTCGCTCGGAGCGCCGTTGGCTTCGAAGCGGATCCGCTTGCGCGGGTGCCCGAGCGCGGTCACCTGCTCGAGGGCGTACGGGTAGAGGGCTTGGGGCCCGCACACATACACCATGCGGCCGTTCAAGTCGCCCGCGAGGGCTTTGATGGTGTCGGCGGTGAGGAATCCGGTGGCACCGGGCCAGTCGGCGTCGGGTTCGGCGATGACGTGGTCGACCGTGATGCCAGGGTGCCGGGCGGCGAGTTCGTCCAGCTCGGCGCGGAAGATGACGTCGGAGGCCTGGCGGGAGCCGTAGATCAGGTGGAAGGTCCGGTCCAGATCCCGCTCGACGATCTCGCGGATCATGCTCATCGCCGGGGCGACACCGGAGCCCCCGGCCAGGAACACCACGTCGTTGCCGTGGAAGAGCGGGTTGTGGTGGAAGGTTCCCATCGGTCCGGTGGTGGTGAGGATCTGCCCGGTCTGGGCGGTGTCGATGAGCAGGTTGCTGACGCGTCCGCCGGGGACGCGGCGGACGGTGAGGTCGTATCGGCCGAGCTGGGCGGGGGCCGAGGAGATGGCGTAGGGGCGGCTGGTGCCGTCGATGAAGACGTTGACGTATTGACCGGCCAGGAACGGTGGCAGCTCGCGGTGGTCGAGGCCCTCGAGCCGGAAGGTTTTGGTGCTCGCGGTCTCGTCGATGATCTCGGCCACGACCAGCTGGAGCCGCTTGGGGTGGTAGGTGTCGATGGTGGTGCGCGTTTCGGCGCGGTGGTCGCGGGTGTCGGGGATGCGGGAGTCGATCTCGGCGAGAATCTGCGCCGCGCCGTCGAACTGTTCGGCGAGGGGGTGTTTCATGATGTGCTCCGTTCAGGCGGCCTTGGCGCGCAGCAGGCGGCGGGCGACACGTGCGCCCGCTTCGAGAGTGGGTTGGAATCCGCCGATGCCCGACCACGAACCGGCCAGATGTAGTCCCGGGACATGGGTTTCGCGTTCGCTGTTGCGGAACAGCCAGCCCTCGGTGGCGTCTTGGTCGTAGCCGTAGATGGCGCCGCCGGGATGACCGAGGTAGCGCATCATCGTCAAAGGCGTTGCGACGTCGACTTCTTCGATGGCGTCACGGATACCGGGGGTGATGGTCTCGCACAGGTCGAGCAGCGTCTCGGCGTAGGCGAATTTCGTGCGCGCGTACTCCGACGGAGCCACATTGCGCCAGATGTCGGCGTATTGCAACGTCATCAGGCTGACGTGGGTGGCGCCTGCGGGCGCGAAGCCGATCGGCGCGACATCGTAAGAGCTGACACAGATGCCGCGCGCCGGTTCGAAGGAGCGCCACGCGTTGCAGGTCCGGTCGTCGTCGGTGTCCATGTTCACGAAGGTGGTGCTGGTGGTGAACCCGAGTTCGGCCGGTGTGGCGTCCAGGCCCATGTGCAGCACGAACCCCGAGACGCCGATGCGCCTGGTGGCCAGGTCGTCGCGCACCGCGGTCGGCATGTCGATGCCATCGAGCATGCCGTAGGTCGTGGGCAGCGAAGCGTTGGACACCACATCGGCCGCGGTCACCTCCGAACCGTCCTCGAGCCGAACGCCCAGGACCCGGCCGCTCTCGGTGAGGATGGCCTCGACACCGGCGTTGAACCGCACTTCGCCCCCGGCGGCGAGGAACGCGTCGAGGATCGCGGCCGACATCGCCTGCGAACCGCCGCGCACATGCCAGGGCTTGAACTCGAAGTAGGCGAACAAGGTCAGTGCCAGGTCCTGGAACGGCAGTTTCGACGGTGGCTGACCGAGATAGGTCCAGTACATGCCGAGGGCGGCCTTGATCCGGTCGTCGTCGAAGTACTCGTCGAGAACGTCCTTCAGCGGCCGCAGTCCGTACTTGAACAGCATCGGGTCGATGTGCTCGACCGGCATCCCCCGCATGGCCGCGATCTGCCAGAAGGACATCTGCTTCAGCAGTTCGAAGAACCTCGCCGCACGATCGCGGTTACCGGGGAACTGCGCCTCGATGGCGTCGATGGCCGCGTCCCAGTCGGCGGGCAGCGTCAGGTCCAGCTGTCCGGGGATCACCGCGCGGTAGAGGTCGTGCTCCTGCACGAATTCGAGCGTGTCGGCGATGCCGAGCTGGGCGAACAAGCCCTCGCGCAGTGAGATCGGCTGTCCCTGCACACCGACGCCGGACAGCTGGTGCAGGGCCACCTCGAACTCGAAACGCCCTCGGCGGAAGGAGGTTCCGCAACCGCCGGGAATGTTGTGCCGCTCGAGCAGCAGCGTCCGCGCACCGGCACGCTGCAAAGTGGCGGCGGCGGTGAGCCCGGCATTGCCCGCGCCGATGACGATGGCGTCGTAGTCGCTCATGCCT
>NZ_BDBA01000022.1 GCF_001612745.1 Nocardia amamiensis NBRC 102102
TTCTCCGGCCGCCTCACGCTCGAGCTGCGCGGCGGCCTCGGCTTTGATGCGGTCGAACTGCTCGCCCATGCGGACCGACAGCGCCTGCGCGGCCGAGAGCGGGCGCACCATGACCATGAAGTCATCGATCCTGCCGTCCTCGTCGAAGTGCAGGAAATCACACCCGGTGACCTGCTTGCCGTCGACGGTGGCCTCGAAGACGAAAGCGTGATCGCGACCGCCCGCGTCCGCGATCTCACGCACATAGTGGAAGTCCTCGAACACCCGGATCACCGCGCGCAGGATGGCCGCGGTGATCGCCTTGCCCGGGTACGGCTTGAACGCCACCGGGCTGGTGAAGACCACGTTATCGGCCAGCAGCGCCTCGATAGCGGCCTCGTCGCGCGCTTCGACGGCTTCGCGGAAGGGATGCATGCCCCACCTCTCATACTCAATTTGTTGTCTAGCTCGCTAGGACACTAGCTGCGTTGACGCACTGCTGTCCAGAGCGCAGAAGACAAAAATTTGAATAGACATGTGATAGCCTGGGCGGATGGCGCTACGTAATGCGGTACTGGCCGCACTCCTGGAAGGCGAGGCGTCCGGATACGAGCTGGCCAAGGGCTTCGACGCCTCGGTGGCCAACTTCTGGATGGCCACGCCGCAGCAGCTGTACAAGGAGCTCGACCGCATGGCCACCGAGGGGCTCATCCAGACCCGGGTCGTCCAGCAGGAGCGCAGACCCAACAAGCGCCTGCACGCCATCACCCCCGCCGGGCGGGCAGCACTGCACGAATTCATCGCCGAGCCCGCCAAACCCACCGCCATCCGCGACGAGATGATGGTCAAAGTGCAGGGCATGGACGCGCAGGACGCGCCCGCCGTCCGCGCCACAGTCGCCGAGCGGATGGAGTGGGCGAAGGCGAAACTGGCCCGCTACGAACGCCTGCGGTCGCGGCTGCTGGACGGCCGCAGCGAACAGGCATACTTGGCCGAGGCCGAACGAATCGGCCCGTATCTCACCCTGCTGCGCGGAATCTCCTTCGAACAGGAGAACATCCGCTGGGGCGCGTTCGCCCTCTCCGTCATCGACCGGCGCCTCGCGGCACACAGCGAGCAGGACCACCGGGAACACGACTCGCGATCGTCTCGGGCATCAGCCGATCCGGACCCGGTCACCTCTGCGTAGATCTGCACGGATAGGTGGTATCCGGCGTGGTCGTACAGCCACCGCGCGGCCGAACCGGAGGCCGAACACGCCGGCACCAGACCACCGACCGGGCGTTCACACTCGTGCTGCACACCTCCGTATCACACATTTGCTGAATATATGCTGAACGTGTGCTGTCAGTACCGGCGCCGATGCTGGCCGTCTCCGGACGGCCACCGCGCGAGCACGGCCGGTGGGCGTTGGAGATGAAGTGGGACGGCATCCGGGCCATCACTCGGTGCAGGGCGGGGGAATGCCGCTTCTACAGTCGAAGCAACCGGGATTTCAGCGGCTCGTTCCCCGAGCTCACAGCACTGCTCGAGGATCTGGGCGAGCGTGCTGAGCTGTATCTCGACGGGGAGATCGTCGCTCCCGATCCCGCGACGGGGGCTCCGTCGTTCACTCGTCTGCAACGACGGATGCACGTAGTGTCGCCGGGCCCGGAATTGCTGCGCCAGTTCCCGGCACAGTATCTGGCCTTCGATTTGCTGGCCGTCGACGGCGAGTCCATCATGAACCTGCCCTACACCGAGCGCCGTGCGCATCTGGATGAACTCGCCCTCGATCGGCCCCTCGCCCGCACCCCGCCGTACTACACGGGTATCGATCCCGCCACACTGCTCGACGTCGCCCGCGAGCACGGCTTGGAGGGAATCGTCGCCAAGCGCCTCGACTCGGCGTACTACCCCGGCCGCCGCTCCCCGCTCTGGATCAAAACACCGTTGCGCAGAACGACCGAGGCCGTGGTCGGGGGCTGGCTCCCCGGCGCAGGACGGTTCGCCGCGACGTTCGGTTCGCTGGTCCTGGGCGCCTACAACGACCAGGACCAGCTGGCCCACATCGGCAACGTCGGCACCGGATGGACCATGCACGACCGCCGATCCCTGCAAGCCCGCCTCACCGAACTATCACGACCGGACTCGCCCTTCGATATCCCACCGCCCCGCGCTGTCGCCGCGGCCGCCCACTGGGTAGACCCTGTCCTCGTCGCCGACATCGAATACCGCGAAGCAAGCCCCGAGGGTCTCCGCCATCCCAGCTGGCGCGGCCTACGCCCCGACAAATCCCCACACGAGACGAAACTACCTCTGTCGCATTAGACGCAACCCGCGCCCGCACGAAATCGGCAATCCATCAGCGAAGTTCGGCGGTGTTCCGTTCGCGTTGGGCGACAGACGACCGCAATCGAGCAGGTCACTCGTCGGATGAAGATGTCTGCGCGGCAACGACTATCGACGTCCCTCCTCGGGATCGGAATCCGGCCGCAGGAGGTATCCGCGCGCGATCTGCCGCATGACAGCGGGGAGCAAAGAGTGCTCGGCTTCGAGGACTCGCGCGGCCAGCGTCGCGGTGGTGTCACCGCCGTGGACGGGAACCTCGACTTGCGCAATGATCTCGCCCGAATCGTATTCATCGGACACACGGTGAACGGAGGCGCCGCTGACCAGGTCTCCGGCGTCGAGAACGGCTTGGTGAACGTTGTCGCCGTACATTCCGGGTCCGCCGTGCCGCGGCAGAAGTGCGGGGTGGATATTGATGATCCGGGCGGCGAATTCTTTCCTCGTCCGCGGTCCGACCTTCTTCAGATAGCCAGCGGTCACGACCCAGTCGGCCGCATGCTCGACGAGTGCAGCGCGCATGGCTTCGTCCGGGTCGGTGTGGGTGCATGCCGACACGTGCCGAGCGGGAATCCCCTTGTCGCGAGCGTAGGCGAGCGCGCCGGAGCCGCTGTTGTTGCTGATGACCAGCACGATGCGAAATCCGGCATCCGGCACCAGGGACGTCTGATGCAGTGCACGCAGATTCGACCCGTTGTGGGAGGCAATCACGGCGACACGAAGCTCCGGCACGGTTGCGTAGTCTTCCACAACGGCCGCGAGATATGCGCAGTCGTTCGTCGCCGCAGCGCACCCGGCCACCTGCGCGACGCCGACTACGGACGAGGTGGCTGCCGTGGGATCTAGATTTGGTCTTCCAGTGGAGCGGGCCACAGATCGATGCTGGTCAATGGGGTGCGGCGGCTGGGTGGGTTGGGGTTGCGCGTTCCGCGGCCGACGCGCAGGGCTGAGTATGCTTGCAGCGCATAGTGTTCGGCGTGGCGAGCCGCGGGATGGCGGCGGCGGGCTTCGGCGAGCCAGCCGGTGGCTTGGCGGAGGGCTTCGGTGCGGGTGAGGGGCGGGTCGGTGGGCAGCAGCAGGGTGGCGTGGCCGGGGGCGACGACGATCGCGGAGCCCAGGTGTTGCAGGCAGCGGCCGATGCCGGGGTCGTCGTCGAGGGCACGGAAGGCGGTCAGGGCGCGTTGCCAGCAGCGCAGGGCGCGGCGGGGTTCGCCGCGGGCCCACCACAGCACGCCCATGGTCTCGTGCGTCTGGGCGCGTCCGTCGGGGTCTCGTCCGGTGCGGGTGAGGGAGTCGGCCAGTTCGAGACGATCCCCGGCGGCGTCGAGCCGTCCCTGCGCGATGTGCACGACGGCGAGGTTGATCAAGGCGCACACCTCGCCGGCGATGTCGTCGCGGGGCAGCAGCCACCACGCAGTTTCCAGCTGATCGGCCACGTTGTCCAGATCCAGCGGGACGGCACCGAACCCCTCCAGCGCCTTGCGATGTTCCCAGCGGGCGGCCAGGCTCGTCGACAGCCGCCAGGGACGGTAGCGTCGCGGCGGTTGGGTGAGCTGACCCGCCCGCAGCCTGACGAGATCATGGTTCAGCTCGTCGAGGCCCTGCAGCGAGGACAGAGCGGCGGCCACGCCGCGTTCATCCTCCAACCCGATTCGCGCGTGCCATACGTCGAGCGCATCGCCGAGCCGAGCCAGGTGTGCGAGCGCGGCGGCGGGGAAGCGCAGTCCGGAATTCGCGCACACCGCCACCAGTGCACACAGGTAGGGTTCCTCGGCTTCGAACCACCGGCGAGCTCCCCCGGCGAAGCGCCGCGATTCCAGCGCGATCGCCCACCGCTCGGCTCGGTCGGCGTAGTGGTGCAGCAAGGCGGTCACCGCGGCACCCCACTCCGGCTTGGCCGTCACCGTCGCTCGGTCCGGCCGAATGGGCACCTGCCGCACCCGGAACCGCTGCGCTCCATGCTCCGCCAGGATTCCGCGGCGGCGCAGGTCCGCCAGCTGCATCGCCGCGGTGGGCGCCGAGGGCTCGCGGGCCAGCGGCAGCCTGCCCTCGGTGTCGCGAATGGCGTTGAGCACCGCAAGCAGCGCGACGCTCTCGAACTCACGCACGGGCAGGTCTCGTAACACCGTGGCGACGGGGTCATCGTTCAGTGCGCAGACCCGCCGCGGTGGCCGCGGATACCGGCGCGGTGCGCAATCGGCCAGCGCGGGACCCGGCTCGACCAGACCCGCGATCAGGTCCATCTCGCGGGCGGTGCGCACCCTCAGGCGGTACCCGGCGGCGAACCGGTACAGCGCATAGGTCGTCGCTGTCGCGATGACCAGCACCGACAGCCAGCGCAGCGTCCCGTTGAGGAACTGGACGAGGGCGTTCTCGCCGAAGGAGTTGACCACGAGGGTGCGTACCAGCTCGAACAGCACGGTGTAGGCCACCACCGACGCGGTACCCAGAAACCCTTGCCAGAGCGACGATCTCGGCGTCCCGATCGGTTCCTCCAGGTCGGTGCGTTCGGTGTCGGCGCTCACCGGGCTGCCTGCCTCGCCCTGCCGGATGACCCCAGCGACTGCCCCTGGCTCACCGCAGCACTCCCCCGGTCAGTCCAGGCACCAGCCAGCGCCGCCAGGTCGCCAGCACCAGCGCCACCGGCAGCACCGCCGACACCAGCGATCCCGCGGCCAGTTGCGCGGCGTTCTCGCTGAACTGGCGCGCCTCCCCCCACAGCAGCAGCGACCACGGGCTCGCACCCGCTCCGCTCACCACGAGTCCGATGAAGAAGTCGTTCCACACCTGAACGAATTCCAGCACCGCCACCGCCCCCAGCGCGGGTCCCGACGAGGCCAGCACCCGCCGTGCGATGGTGCCGGGACTGGCCAGACCATGCAGGGCATCGGCGGCGGCGCTGTCCGGCGGCGCGAGCAAGGCGCCGCGCAGGACCAGGATCGCGATCGGCAATCCCGCGGCGGCGTGCACCAGGATCAACGGGATCCGCGTACCGGAGAGTTCGTTGGCGTCGATGAAACCGTCGAGCGGCCCGAGATAGGTCTGCGCCGGGATCACCGCGAGCACCACCAGACCCACCACGGCCAGCCGCGCCGCGGGCCCGTGCGGACGCAGCGCGGCCAGCCGATAGGCGACCGGCACCGCGGCGGTCACCACGACAACCGTGACGATTCCCGCCACCCATGCGGTGGTCTGCAGTGCGCGCCACAGTCCGTCGTCGTCCCATACCAGGCCGAACGCGGATAATCCGAATCCGTCGTGCCCGTGCACGCCGGTATAGGCGAGTACGCCGATCGGGAACAGCGCCAGCACCGAGACGAGCGCGATGCCGACCGCCCGTACCGGACCCATGCGCGGCCGTCCGATGGTCGAAACATCTCGTATCGCGGGCCAATTCGTCCGTTGTCTGCGTACATCGATCTGCAGCAGCCATGCGACCGAGCCCACGAGCACCGCCAGCGGCAGCGCGTAGGCCGCCGCGTCGCCGGAATCGCCGTCGGCGGCCAGCCGCCACCAGTGCACAGTCGCGCTGTCCACCTGATACTCCAGTGCCCCCGGTACCCCGATCAGCACAACGTCGAACACTCGCGCCGCCGCGACTCCGACCCCGAGGCCGGCGATCAGCACGACCGGCCGCAGCAATGCGTACAGTCGCACCACCGACGGCCTGTCGTCGCCACCATACAGAAAACCCCGGCGCGCCGGATCGGCTTCGATCGCATGAATTCTCGCCCGGAACAGTCCGGTGAGAAATCCCAGCCAGGTCCACAGGAACGCCGACGCCAGCATCGCGGCAAGCCACCACCGGTAGGCACCGACATCCTCGATCCCCAACCATCGCGCCCCGTGGCCGAAGATCAGGCGGAACGCCACTCCCGACACGAACGCCGAGATCCCGAACGGCACGATCAGCGGCAACCACAACCACCGCACCGACCGCCCCCACCAGGCGATCGCCAGCGCCACACCCAACAGCACGACCCCGAATGCCACCCACAGCAAGGTGCGCAGGTAAGCGTCCCGCCCCTCGGTGGTCATCGTGCCACCCAGTAGCCACACCCCGCCGACCGTCCCAGTGATCGAAAAAAGCCACAAGAGGATTCGCTTCCACCTGGCCAGCTGACGGCGCAGCAGCACAGGCACCCGGCGGTGGAGCAGAACAAGCAGACCACGGAACAGACGGCGACGGTGCACCCGGCGGCGGAGCAGAAAAGGCAGCAGCGCACTCACGGCGACCAGCGCGCAGGCGAGCACATCGAGTGGACGCGCTCGCGTGGCGAGGAACACCGTCCATCCGGTCGGAACGACCAGCAGCGCCACCGTCAGCACGGTCACCGGCAGCCCCGCCGCCCAGCCGATCCAGCGCCGCGGCCTGCCGCCCGGGACCAGCGGTCCGCGCATGCGGCGCGTGGCCAGCTCGAGGCGCAACCCGTTGATCTCGAAGGCCGGCAACGTCATCGGCGCCGCCGCTCGACGGTGTCCAGGGCGGCGATCGCGCGATCGATGGACTCCGCCACCCGGGTGTGCGCGCCGTCTCCGACGGAGATCAGGAACTCCGTCAGCACCCGCCACAATCCTTCCCGCCCCCCGACCGCCCCGATCCGATCGGACAAATCGAAAGCGCTGCGCGCGTTCAGCTCGCGGGCCGAGGGCGCGAGCAGCGGCGAATAGTCGGCCACGGTGCGTAGATTCGGCGCGAGGAACCCGCCGTAGCGGTCGATCCACGGCAGCGGCGCACGCGCACCGGCCAGTTTCTCGACCAACTCGTCCGCGCGTCCGCTCGCCTCCCGCGTCACCACCATCACGTCACCGCCGACGATCTTCGGCCGCCCCGGCACATCCGTCACCGGCGGGAACGGCACGACTCCGACCACGTCCTCGACCTTGCGGCCGGACGCGCGTACGCCGCTGCGCACGATGGGCTCCGCGAAATCCGGAGCGACGACCGCCGCGGCGCGGCGATGCTGGAACACGTCCCGGATGGCGTCGGGGAACTGTCTGGTCAACGCGACTCCGATACCGCCGGGAAAGGCATGGCGGTGTCCCCACAGCACCCCTAGGTGCTCGAACGCCGCCCGCACCGCGGGATTGTTCCAGTCCCGACCCGATACCGACGCCAATCTGCCATAGATCCTGGGGGATTCGGCCAGCAGCACGTTCTCGAAGAAATCGGTCAGCACCCATCCGTCGGCGGCGGCCAGCGCGAGCAGGCGAATCGGTGACTGCGCCAGCACCTCCATCCGATTCACCCAATCCGAGAGGGTCCATTCGGCCGGATCGCCGAGATGGTAGGCGGCGAACTGCTGCCGGTCGAACCACACCAGCGATTTGTCGGCGGCCTTGAACGGCACGCCGAAAGGCCTGCCGTCGTGGCGCAGTAAGCGTTGCCAGTGCTCGGCGTACCTCGTCCCGAGCTCGTCGGTCCACACCGTCTCGGCGATCGGCCGCAGTTCGCGTTTTTCGGCGAGCTCGAGCACCCGCCCCGCCTGCGGCAGCATCACAACATCCGGCGCGGACCGGCCACCGGCGGTGAACGCGGTGTCGGTGTTGTCTCCGAGTGGAATCACCTCGATGTCGAAGCCGAGGTGCAGTTCATCCACCACGGCATGGAAGGCCGCCAGTTCCGCGCCGCTCCAGGACACCCCGACCCGCACCGCCTCCGCGCTGCCCAACAGCAGATCCGGCGCGCACGCGGCGGCAAGCGGGATGACCAGTCCCGCTTGCAGCACCGCTCTGCGCGTCCCCATCGACCCCCGATGTCATTGCGTGGCAATCGAACTCGATTATGCGCCAGAGGCGGTGCCGCGGTGAGCGAGTTCGCGATCTTCGTTTCGCGGCAAAGCACTGGTTTGTCGAGCGTCCCAATCGGCCGGTGACCGCCACTTCGTTGTGATTCCTGCTGAGTGCAGCCTCGGCGAGCCCGATTCCCGGGCCGATCGTGGCGAATGCGGCGACGGTGCCGAGTGACGCTTGCCACACTCGGTACGTGAGCGTACCGTGAGTCCGGTACATCGGAGTACCACGCGAGGGAGGTGGGCGCATGCCCGCTGTGAAACTGCCCGAGGGCCCATCCACGCCACCGATCGTGCAGAACCTGGAGCTACTCACCGGGCGCACCCGAACGTGGCGGCGCCTGCAGCAGCGCTACGGATCGGCGTTCACCATCCACACGCCACGATTCGGGCGGGTGGTCGTGCTGGCCGAGCCCGCCGAGATCAAGGCGCTGTACACCGCCGGCACCGACGTCGCGGACAACATCGCCACCAATCTCGGCGAATTCCTCGGCCAGGGTTCACTTTTCGCGCTCACCGGCGCCGAGCACCGCAAGCGGCGCAAGTTGCTCACCCCACCCTTCCACGGTCGCAGACTCTCCGTGTACGAGGCGCTGATCGAAGAGGAAGCGGTCCGCGAGATGGCGTCCTGGCCCTCGGGCCGCGAGTTCGCCACGATGGACTCGATGATGCGGATCACGCTGAACGTGATCCTGCGCGCGGTCTTCGGCGCCGAAGGCGCCGAGTTCGAGCAGTTGCGCAAGCTGCTGCCCAAACTGGTTCTCATCGGGTCGGGGCTCGCCGCGATTCCGGTGCCGAAGGGAATGCTGGGCCGCTTCGGTCCCTGGGCCCGGTTCGAGGCCTACCGCCGCCGCTATGACGAGATCGTCGGGAGGCTCATCGACCGCGCCGCCGCCGACGACCGCATCGCCGACCGTGACGACATACTGGCGATGATGCTGCAATCCCGCTACGACGACGGCACCGCCATGAGTCGCGGCGAGATCGCCGACGAGCTGCTCACCCTGCTCACCGCCGGTCACGAGACCACGGCGACGACCTTGGCCTGGACGATCGAACGACTGCGCAGGCATCCGGACATCCTGCACCGCCTGGTCGCCGAAGCCGACGACGGCGGTTCGCAACTGCGCGAGGCGACACTGTGGGAGGTGCAGCGCGTGCGGCCGGTGATCGACCTGACGGGGCGCACCATCCGGGCGGACACGATGCAGCTGGGCCGCTGGACCCTGCCGAAGGGCCAGAACGTGCTGGTCAGCATCCGGCTCATGCACGACAACGAAGACCTGTTCCCGAACGCGCGCCGCTTCGACCCCGACCGCTTCGTCGGTGCCCGGCCGGGCACGTTCAGCTGGATTCCGTTCGGCGGCGGTCATCGCCGCTGCATCGGCGCCGCATTCGCCACGATGGAGATGAACGTCGTCCTGCGCACCCTGCTGCGCGATTTCACGCTGGAACCAACCGACGCCCGAGACGAGCGAGTGCACTTCCGCGGCGTCGCGCTGGTCCCGGCCAAGAAGGGCCGGGCCGTGGTGTACCGCCGCTCCCCGCGCCCCGCCGTGCCCGACCGCGATCACGCCGCCGAGGTGACTGCATGACCGAGCGGTTCGCCGAAGTCGGCGGCGGAGTCACCCTCGCCTACGAGCAACTGGGTACCGGCGGCACACCTCTCGTGCTGCTCGCCGGACTGGGCCAGCAATTCCACGACTGGCCCGACGGACTGTGCGAGCTGTTGGCGGCGCACGGCTACCGCGTCATTCGATTCGACAACCGCGATGCGGGACGCTCGACACACGCCGGTTTCCCACCGCCGGGCCCGGTCGATTTCCTCCGCCGCCGCTGGCATCGCGACCAGTACGTACTCGCCGATCTCGCCGCCGACACCGTGGGCCTGCTCGACGCGCTCGAGCTGCCGTCCGCACACCTGGTCGGCATATCGATGGGCGGGATGATCGCCCAGACCGTCGCCGTCCGCCACCCCGCCCGGGTCGACTCGCTGACCTCCATCATGTCCACCACCGGCGCCGCCAGGATAGGACGTCCCGCGTGGTCGACCTGGCGATTGATGTTCAGCCGGCCGGCACGCGACCGCGCCGAGCACATCGATCAGGCCGTGCGCATGTACCGGCACATCTCCTCGGCCGGATACCCGTTCGACGAGTCCGCGGTGCGCACGGCGGCGGCCATCACCTGGGATCGCGACCCGGCGCCCGCCGCGGCCGTCGGCCGTCAGCTCGCCGCGATCCTGAAGTCCGGCGACCGGACCAGCGAACTGCGGGCCGTCACCGCGCCGACGCTCGTCCTGCACGGTGATCGCGACCTGATGGTCGCCCCGACCGGCGCGGCCGCGACCGCCCAGGCCATTCCAGGCGCCCGCCTGCACACCCTCCGCGGAATGGGCCACGACCTGCCCGCCGCCGTGTGGCCGACGCTCGCCGACCTCATCCACGACCACATCCGCACCGCAGAACCCAGGAGCATCGATGCCCCGCACCCCTAGGCCGCTATCCGGCCATCCGGTCATGATCACCGGCGCGGCCTCCGGGATCGGCCGCAGTCTCGCCCAATTGTTATCGAGCAAGGACTCACCGGTGGCGATCGCCGACATAGACGAGACCGGACTGAAGGAGACCGCAGCGTCGCTGACCGGCCCGGTGCTCACCCGCGTCCTCGACGTGCGCGACGCCGCCGACCAGCGCGCCTTCGCCGACGAGGTCCGCGACTGGCTGACCGCGCCGCTGGCCGCGGTCTTCAACAACGCCGGTGTCGCCGTCTCCTCGTCGGTGCTCGACGCGGTCCCCGAGGACGACGAATGGCTGCGGCAGATCAATTTCGACGGGGTCGTCAACGGTACACGCGCCTTCCTGCCCATCCTCGTCGAGCAGGATCACGGTGTCATCGTCAACACCTCGAGCGTGTTCGGACTACTCGGCATGCCCAATCAAAGCGCCTACTGCGCAGCGAAATTCGCGGTCAGAGGATTCACCGACGCCCTCCGGCAGGAACTGCGCCGCACCGGCGTGTCCGCGGTGAACGTGCACCCCGGCGGCATCAGCACCAACATCGCGCGCAATGCCCGGGTCCACAAAGACCCCGAAGGCCGCGGACGCACCCACCAGCAGATGGCCGCCGAATTCGAGGCAAAGACTTTGACCACCCCGGACAAAGCGGCCGAAATCATCTGCCGCGGAGTCGAACACGGCAAATCGCGAATCCTGGTCGGACCGGACGCCTACCTCTTCGACATCCTGGCACGGGTGGCGCCCACCCGCTACTACAGCGTGGTCGAACTCCTCGAACGCCTGCTGGGTACCCGGAACACGGCAGGAGCACAGTCATGACCGAGCACGTCGATGTCCTGATCGTCGGCGCCGGACTGTCCGGCATCGGAGCCGCGCACCATATCCAAGCGGCGTTCCCCCACCGCAGCTACGCCATCCTCGAGGCACGCGACGCCATCGGCGGCACCTGGGATCTGTTCCGCTATCCAGGAGTGCGCTCGGACTCCGACATGCACACCCTTGGTTACCGATTCCGCCCCTGGACCCAAGCCAAGGCCATCGCCGACGGGCCGTCGATCCTGCGGTACATCCGCGACACCGCCGCCGACGCAGGGATCGATCGGCGCATCCGGTTCGGCCACCGCGTGATCGGGGCATCCTGGTCCTCCACCGAGTCGCGCTGGAAGGTGCGGGCCGAACACGACGGCGCCACCCACGTGTTCACCTGCGACTTCCTGCTCATGTGCAGCGGCTACTACCGCTACGACGAGGGCTACACACCCGAATTCGCCGGAGCAGGCGACTTCCGCGGGCGGCTGGTGCATCCACAGCACTGGCCCGCCGACCTCGATTACGCCGGCAAACGGGTGGTCGTCATCGGCAGCGGCGCCACCGCGGTGACCTTGGTACCGGCCATGGCCGAGACCGCCGCGCACGTGACGATGCTGCAACGGTCACCGACCTACATCATGCCCGTCCCCTCCGAAGACACGGTGGCAAACCAACTGCGGCGACTGCTCGGACCGCGCCGGGCCTACACCCTGGTCCGCTGGAAAAACGTGCTGGTCAGCACGCTGATCTACCAGTTGAGCCAGCGGAAGCCACGGCAGATGCGGAAATTCATCCGCGGCCTCACCGTGAAACAGCTGCCCGACGGCTACGACGTGGACACCCACTTCAAACCCACCTACCAACCGTGGGATCAGCGGCTGTGCCTGGTACCGGACGGCGATCTGTTCCGCGCGATCCGTGCCGGACGCGCCTCCGTGGTCACCGACCGCATCGACAGATTCACCGCAACCGGGCTGCGCCTGGAATCCGGGCGCGAACTCGGCGCCGACATCGTGGTCACCGCCACCGGTCTGCAACTACTCGCCCTCGGCGGACTGCGGCTCACCGTCGACGGGCAGGAAGTCGCCCTGCCGGACACCATGGCCTACAAGGGAATGATGCTCAGCGGCGTACCCAACTTCGCGTTCACCATCGGCTACACCAACGCGTCCTGGACGCTGAAAGCCGATCTGGTCAGCGAATTCGTCTGCCGACTGCTGCGGCACATGGACGCGGGCGGCTATCACCAGACCACCCCCTCGCCGGACCCGAACGTGTCCCCGGCGCCGCTGCTGGATTTCCAGGCCGGGTACGTGCTGCGGGCCATCGACGGATTCCCCAAAGCGGGCTCCCGGGCTCCGTGGCGGTTGGGCATGAGTTACGCCCACGACGTGATCGCCCTGCGGTACGGCCGCATCGACGACGGCACGATCCGGTTCACCCGGCAAAGCGCACAGCCCGACGATGCCGAATTCACCGGGACCGTCGGAGCTGGCCCCGGCTCCGAACAGATCACGGCGTGACACCCGCAGGCGACACGCGCACAGCCGAGAGGAGTAACTAACCTGATTCTCGTGACACGTGCCGAGCCCCTACCCCGCAGCACCGCCGAAACCGGCTCGGAATCGGGGTTTCGCCGCCGACTCCTCGACGGCATGGCCGTCGCGGTGCGCGAACGTGGTTATCCGGACTCGACCGTCGCCGACGTGGTCCGCCACGCCCGCACCTCCCGCCGCACCTTCTACGAGCATTTCACCAGCAAACAGGACTGCTTCATCGCCCTGCTGAGCGAGCGGAACAAGGAGACGATCCAGCAGATCGATGCCGCCGTCGACCCGCACGTGCCGTGGCGCACACAAGTGCGCCAAGCCATCGAGGCATGGATCCGCACCTCGCAGGACGACCCCTCGATCACGCTCAGCTGGATCCGGGTCGTCCCCGCCCTCGGCGTGGACGCACGGCAGTTGCAGCGCGAGGTCGCCGAGGCGTTCATCGCACTGATCCAGAAGCTCACCGACACACCCGAATTCGCGGCCGCCGGACTGCGGCCACCGTCCCGGCAGCTGGCGACGATCCTCTTCGGCGGCTTCCGAGAACTCATCGCGACAACCGTCGAGGACGGAGACGACATCGGCGGCATCGTCGACGTGGCGGTCGAATCCGCGATCGCCCTCGTCGGGCCCCACGTCTAGCCGCCCCTGGCCGGGGGCGGAAAGGCGGCTCCGCGACGATCCGGCGGCCGAGCCATCGGCCGGGAATTGCCGAGCGGTCCGAATTGGTCCGGACCAGGGGTCGTCAGACGCGTTCGGCCGGTTCGGCCAGAGCGAGCGCATCGCGCTGAGCCGTTGCCGGAACGCCGTCTTCGCCGAGACGCTCGGCGAGTGCGGACAGGACGTCCGAGCAGCCCGCCTCGAGCTTCAGCGCGGCCAGCTCGTCGCCCCGGGTGCGGCCGCGATTGACGATGACAACAGGACGCCCGTGCTTCACCGCATGACGGGCGAAGCGAAGTCCGGACATCACCGTCAGCGACGACCCGGCGACCAGCAGCGCGTCCGCCGCGTCGACGAGCTCGTAGGCCGCGGCGACCCGTTCCTTCGGCACGTTCTCCCCGAAGTACACGATGTCCGGTTTGAGCAGGCCGCCGCAGCGTTCACAGTCCACCATCCGGAAGCTCGCGGTATCGGTGACCACCGCGTCGGCGTCCGGCGCGACCTCGAGCCCGTTGGTTACCGCCGCCTCGGCGAAGCCCGGATTGGCCGCCTCGAGCCGGTCGGCCAGCGCCATCCTGGAGACCAACGCCGCGCAGCCCAGGCAGCGCACCCGCGCATAGGTGCCGTGCAGATCGATCACCCGCCGATGACCCGCCTTGGTGTGCAACAGATCCACATTCTGCGTGATCAGCCCGATGACCACGCCCATCCGCTCCAACCGCGCCAAGGCGCGATGCCCGGGATTGGGGCGCGAACCGTCCATACGCCGCCACCCGACGTGGTTGCGCGCCCAGTACCGCTGCCGGAACGCCGCATCACCGACGAACTGCTGGTAGGTCATCGGGTTGCGCGGCGGCGACGACGGACCGCGATAGTCGGGTATCCCGCTGTCAGTCGAGACCCCCGCACCGGTCAGCGCGACCACCCGGCGCCCGTCGAGCAACTCCACCAGCCGCTCGAACCCGGCGCCGCGATCTGCCCGCGCGAAATCCGACATGCCGTTCAGAGTACGGCGGCCACCACCCGCAGGCCCCTGCACACCTCGCGCCGTCCTTTCGGCGAGGTCAGACTCGCCGCATCACCGAAACGACCTTCCCGAGCACGACCGCCTCGTCGCCGTCGATCACGTCATACGCCGGATTACGCGGCTCCAAGTACACATGCCCACTGCGCCGCCGATACACCTTCACCGTCGCCTCCCCATCGATCATCGCCGCGACGATCTCCCCGGAATGCGCCTCGTGCTGTTTGCGGACCACCACGATGTCGCCATCACAGATCGCCGCGTCGATCATCGAATCACCGCGCACCCGCAGCCCGAACACCGTGCCGCGCCCCACCAGCTCGCGCGGCAACGTCATCACGTCGTCGGTGTGCTCCTCGGCCAGGATCGGCGCGCCCGCCGCGATATCACCGACCACTGGAACCGCCACCGAATCCTCCGCCGTCTCCCGCCGCACCGGGCCCGGCACGAACATCCGCACATCGATCGGACGCGACACCGACCGGCTCCGGCGCAGAAAACCCCGCTCCTCCAGACTTTTCAGGTGTTTGGACACCGACGACGTAGACCGCAGGCCCACCGCGTCGCCGATCTCCCGTGTGCTCGGCGGATACCCGTACCGGACCACCCAATCTCGAATCGTGGCGAGAATCCGCTGCTGTCGCGGCGGCAACGTCGAGGTGTCGAGATGCTCGAACGCGTCGAGCTGGTCGTATCCGGTCACCCGGGGAATGGTAGAGGGGCGGACCGACGATCTCCGCCGCCCGGCACGGCGAACAGCGCCCGATCGGGTTCGGGAACCCAGCAGGAGGCGGCGATATCCCGGTTGTAGTTGTCCGCCACGTGCTCGATCAAGTGCGGCAATCCCGGATGCCGGTTATCCGCCTCCCACAGCAGTGCCAGCGGATACGCCGGAGTGGGATCCATGATCATCAGCCGCCGCACGTTCGGATGCCATGGCGTCAGTCCGCCGTCTCCGGTGAAGGTCATCAGCGACGACGAGTCCGCGATGCGCTCGACGATCTCCGCCAAACTCGCCGACCGGCCCGTCGTGTCGATCGGAATCCCGCTGAAAGCACTGAAGTCTCGATAGAAGTCCGCCCACTCCGATGGCACGGCCGCGCCCGGCACCCACACCGGATGCCCGGCGATCTCGCGCAACCCGATCGTCGAGCGGCCCGCGAACGGATGATCCTTGCTGACGAGCAGGCACAGCGGCTCCAGATACGCGGGGGCGGCGGCAATGTCGGCAGGCAGCCGAACGGGACCTCCGTAAGCGCGGGCCAATGCTGCGTCCACATGCCCGCCACGCAGCGCCTCCCGCGAGGTCGTGATCACATTCGAGATCACGACCTCGGTGTCCGAGTGCGGATGGCGAGCAAGATAGAACTCCATCAGCTCCATCGCGGCCGTGCGTTTGCCGAGCACCGCGACCCGCAACGGCCGGGTCTCCGCCCGCACCGCGCGCACCGCGGCGTCGGCG
>NZ_BDBA01000023.1 GCF_001612745.1 Nocardia amamiensis NBRC 102102
GGCGCTCGGCGGCGACGGCGGCGGATCGATCCGGATCCCGTCGGCGTGCTGCGGGTTGTTCGGACTCAAACCGCAGCGCGGGCGAGTGCCGCTCGCCCCGGACGAGCACCTGTGGTGGGCACTGGGTGTCGCCGGACCGCTCACCCGGAGTGTGCTGGACTCCGCCGTCATCTACGACGTCATCCGCGGCAGCACCGGCACCGAACGATTCCGGGCAGCCGACCCGGAGACGTCGTTCGAGGCGGCGGCCCGCACGCCCGCTCGACCGCTGCGCATCGGCTACAGCGTGAAATCCCCCATCCCGCTGGTGAAGCCCCACCCGTTGCATGTGCGGGCGGTCCTGGACACCGCGGAACTCCTTGCGGAGCTCGGTCATACGGTGCTGGAGATCAATCCGGGTTACCCGGACACGACACACGCCTTCTTTCCGCAGTTCTACGGCGGCGTGCGCGCCGAAATGTCCGAGGTGCACCATCCCGAGCTGCTCGAACGCCGCACCAGGCAGACGGTCGCGCTCGGCGCGTGGGCGCGCAGGCCCGTGGTCGAATGGGCGATCCGGCGTGGAGAGGTATTGACGCGCAAAGTCGATCGGATCTTCACCGAATGCGATCTACTGCTGATCCCCACCACGGCGATCCGCCCGCCGCTGCTCGGCGTGCTCGACGGCGCGAACACGGTGCGTGCCCAGCTGGCCTCCGTTCCGATGGTCGCCTACACCGCGGTGTGGAACGTGACCGGGCATCCGGCGGCCGCCGTGCCCGTTGGCGTCGGAGCGGACGGGCTGCCACTGTCGGTTCAGTTGGTCGCTCCCACGAACGGTGAGACGACGATTCTCCCGGTGGCGGCGCAACTGGAGCAGGCACGACCGCAGCCTCGCCCGGGCGCAGGAGCCAGGTAGCCGAAGGAGATTCATCGAGCGAGCTCGACCGGCGAACAAAATTCGGTACCGTCAAGGCATGCGGAAGACCGACTCGGTGGGCGCCATGGGCGGCTCCGGCCACCCCCCTTCCGGTGTCGCGCTCGACGACATCGACCGGATCCTGCTCGACCACCTCGCGCGGGACGGGCGGATGACGAACAACGCCCTCGCCGCCGCCGCGGGGATCGCGCCGTCCACCTGCCTGGGACGGGTGCGGGCGCTGGTGCAGCGCGGGGTCATTCGCGGCTTCCACGCCGACATCGACCCGGCGGCGCTCGGCCGCAGTCTGCAAGCCATGATCGCGGTACGCCTGCGCGCCAGCGCGCGCAGGCAACTGGCCGAGTTCGGCGAGCGCATGTCGGCGCTCGACGAGGTGCTCAACGTGTATTTCATCGCGGGCGCCGACGACTATCTCGTACACGTGGCCACCGCGAACACCGACGAGCTGCGCACCTTCGTGCTGAATCACCTCAGCGCGCATCCCGCGGTCGCCTCGACCGAGACCATCCTCATCTTCGAGCACATGCGCCCCCGGTCGGGTACCGACTGACGAGCGAGCATCTACCGGATAGTTCGGCAGCGGCCTTTACGCCGCAGTACTTTTCGCCGCGTAGCCGTGCGCCTGCGCCACCGTGGCCGACAGCAGCACGCCGCGGTCGGTGCTCAGCCCTGCGGCGAGTCCGGGATCGGCGGCCAGCGCGCCGCGCCATCCCCGGTCCGCGAGCGAAACGACATGCGGGAGAGTCGCATTGGTCAGCGCCACGGTGGAGGTGTTGGGCACCGCGCCGGGCATGTTGGCCACGCAGTAGAACACCGAATCGTGCACCTGGTAGGTCGGCTCGGCATGTGTGGTCGGCCGCGAGTCCGCGAAGCAGCCGCCCTGGTCGATCGCGATATCGACCAGCACGGAGCCCGGTTTCATCTGGGCGACCAACTCGTTGGACACCAGCGTCGGCGCCTTCGCGCCCGGCACCAGCACGGCGCCGATCACCAAGTCCGCCTCCCGCACCGCGGTCTGCACCTCCAGTTTGTTCGACATGATGGTGCGCACCCCGCCGCGATACTGCGCATCGATCTCGCGCAGCCGGGCGATGTTCAGATCCAGCACGGTGACCTCGGCGCGCATGCCGTGCGCCACCGCGATCGCGTTGCCGCCCGCGACGCCGGCGCCGAGCACGACGACCTGCGCGGGCCGCACACCCGGCACGCCGCCCATCAGCACACCGCGTCCATCGGCACTGCGCATCAGGTGGTAGGCGCCCGCCTGCGCGGCCAACCGTCCCGCGACCTCGCTCATCGGCGCCAGCAGCGGCAGCGAGCCGTCGCTGCCGGTCACCGTCTCGTAGGCGATCGCGGTGGTACCGGAAGCGAGCAGCGCGTCGGTGCACTCCTTCGACGCGGCCAAATGCAGATAGGTGAACAGCACTTGGTCCGCGCGCAGGCGCCGGTATTCCTCGGCCACCGGTTCCTTCACCTTGAGCACCAGTTCGGCGGTCTCCCACACCTCGTCGGCGCTGTCGAGCACGCGCGCGCCCGCGACCGTGTAGGCCTCGTCCGGGAAGGCCGAACCCTGGCCGGCGCCCGCCTCGAGGTACACGTCATGGCCGCGTGAGACGAGTTCGTGCACGCCCGCGGGCGTGCACGCGACGCGGTACTCGTGGTTCTTGATCTCGCGGGGGATTCCGATTCGCACCTGCACTCCTGATCGTCGATGGACGGGTGTCGGCGACGCACGGGAGTGCGATCACCGCTTGTCAGGAGTATGAATATTCTGCAAGATCAGCGCTATATTTCTGAATATAATTCTCGAATAGGTGCGATACACGTTCGAATCAACGAATTCAGACCGCTCTACCAGCCACCGTCCGCAATATCTTCGGACCGGGCGCCTGGCCTCAGCCCTTCGGCGCCACCAAGATGAGCGGAATCTCCCGTGTGGTCTTCTTCTGGTAATCGCCGTACGTCGAGAACGCGTCGACGACCTTCGGCCACAGCACTGCCCGCTCCTCCGCCGTCGCCACCCGAGCGGTCATCGGAACCTGCGGGCCGCTGCGCACGGACACGACGACGTCCGGGTTGTCGCGCAGGTTCAGGAACCACGCGGGATGCACAGGGTCGCCACCACGCGAGGCGACGAGGACATAGGTGTCGCCATCCACGATCGGCGCGGTGAGCATGACCGCGTGCGGACGTCCGGATTTGCGGCCGATGGTGGTGAGCTCGAGCGACGGCATACCCGAGAACTCGTTGCCGAACTTCCCGAAGCTGATCTTCAGCAGGGCGCGATGCACCGCATTCATGGCCTTCAACTGGAAATTCGAGGGCATGTGATCCTCACAGTCTTCTCTTCGGATGGCTCGGCGCGACGGCTACGTCAGCGGCGATTCGGACTGTACCCGAGGCGATCACCGCGCAGACCACCCCGACCACCGCGTCACCTCGATGGCGATCACCGGTCCCGGCGGCGGCTGATCCTGGTAGTCGGGATAGCGGGCGGCCAACCGGCGCTTCGCCACGTCGGCCTCGGCGGTGTCCGCGATGCGGGCGTCTCCGTCGGCGCGCGCCCACCACAGCCGGCTCCAGTCGTCGCTGTAGTGATCGACGAGCACGGTCACCGCGGGATTCGCCGCGATATTGGCCAGCCGGCGCAGCGCCGTCGTAGTCTTGGGCTTCGCGTCGACGCTGGTGTAGATCCGGTCGCCGACGACGACGAACACGATCGGCACCAGATGCGGGCGGGCCGCCGCCGAAACGGTCGCCAACCGCGCGACGGGACTTGCCGCGAATCGCTCGCGCGCCTCCTCGGAACTCAGCCGCACACACGCCTCCTCGATGTCGGCGAACCCGCTAATCGGGGATCGAGTCCGTTCCGCCCCCTATGCATACGGACATTTGCCGTGAAATCCCGGCGATCGTCCACTCCCACGCTACGGTCGAGTCAATGTTTGACCCGTCAACAGGCGTTGTCGCCAGAAGGAAGGCGGTAGTGGACATCGATATCACAACGAGGCTGAACCTAGCGTTCGAGATGTGGGAACGCGCGAACGGGCGCCCGCTGGCCGACGAGACGGTCGCGTCATGGTTGACCGCCGCCGGGTACGACCTGGCGCCCGGCTACCTGGGGCAGGTGCGGCGCGGGCAAGCCAGCACGCTTCCCGAGCAGGCCCGTGCGGGCCTGGCCCACGTGTTCGGTCTCGACCCCAATTACTTCGGCTTCGACCCAGGGCCCGGCCAGGCCGAGGACGCGGAAGTTCTCGCCCATCTGGACAATTCGGCCCTGCGCCGCCTCGGACAGGCCGTGGACGGCGTTTCCCTGCGCACGCTGCTCTACTTGGAGTCGGTCGCGGACGTCCTCCGCCGAGCCGACGGCCTGCCCCCGACCGAGCAAACCGCACAACTCTGATCGACCAGAAGCAGCGGCTCGGATCGGCCCCCGGCTCGGGCAGCCCGGTGGGCCGATTTCACTGCCGACCACCCGGCGCCACGTCTGCGCCTTCCGGAGGCCGCCGAACCCGCCACGCCGCGGCGTCCGAGCCACGGAGCACGTCGCCCGTGTCCGACACAGATGGTCTCGACATCCAATTCCGATAGCCTGATCGCCGCCGTGCTCGACGGCGGTGCACTGACGTGCGTTGAACACGCCTCGGACGTTGGCCGCCGCGTCGCTGGTGCATAGCACCCGAGACACACGACACCGGGACACCACGAACAAATAATCTAAAAATCAAGTACCGCAAAACTAATACAGGCGTCTGGACAAATCCGGCATCGTCGCAATAGTGAATTTCGAGCAAACGGCAATCGAACAATTCGCCGCCCGAACACGCTGGGCCATGGCAGTTTTCGGCCATCGAGCGAGGCGGCGGAGCATCTTCGCCGCATGCGGAATATCCGCCGTGGCAGGTTCGGCCGCATTCCTTTCGAGTGGCGCCGCGCTGATCGTCCCGCTATGCTCAGGCCCGCAAGGTTCGAAACTGCTTGCTGGGCTGTGGATTTCGGCTGCCCGGGCACGCAGAAGGGGGTCAGGGGACGATTTCCCCTCGACGGCGCGAATGCGGAAGTACGGAACTTGTCACAGTTATTGGAACCGGCCCGAAGCGAACACGGTGAAAGCGCTGTCCGGCGCGCGAAAGCGCCGTACGCGACATTCGTATCCTGCGTAGCCGTGAGCGCGTCCGGCGTGGCAGCGGCGGTGTACTACGCACCCGCCGAATTCCGGGTATCGCTGGCGGTAGGCGCCATCGCCGCGGCGATCATCCTGTGCGCCGCCGTCACCGCGGCGGTCCATTTCCGGCAGGAAGCCGTCCGCGCCCGGCGGGATGCCGCCCAGGCCCGGAAGGTCAGCGCGCTCGCCGTCGCCGACGCCGACGCCAGGATCACCGCCACCAACGACGCCGCGGCCGAGCACGCCGCACGGTCGAAGCGCAGCGACAGCCGTCGCGCCGCGGCGATGGCGGCTTTCGCGGGAGCGGCAGGCCGCATGCAGGCGATGACCACCGGCATGCTCGCGGAACTACGCGAGATGGAGCACCGGCACGGTGATCCGGCCGTGCTCGCCGACCTGCTGCACCTCGATCACCGCACCGCCCAGGCGGGGCGGCTGGCCGACAGCATCGCCGTACTCAGCGGCGCGCGATCCGGACGCAGGTGGGCCAAACCGATTGCGATGGAATCGATTCTGCGCGGCGCGATGGGCCGAGTCGCGGGCTATCAGCGCGTGCGATTGCGTGCCGTCGCCGATATCGCGGTTTCCGGCCACGCCGCCGAGGGCGTCATGCACGCACTGGCGGAGCTGCTGGACAACGCGTGCAACTTCTCCCCGCCCACAACGGAGGTACATGTCTATGCCGCCGAGGTCCCCGCGGGCGTCGTGATCACGATCGAAGACAGCGGGTTGGTCATGAGCGAATCGGCGCTGCGCCGCGCCGAGACAGCCGTATCGACCACGGGCCGGGACGGCGCCGGACCCGGTTCCGGGGTCGACCTGTCCTCGCTCACCGGGACCAGGCTCGGCCTCGCGGTGGTGGGCAATCTCGCGCGCAAGCACGGCCTGACCGTGTCCTACCGTCCTTCCGCCATCGGCGGCACGGCGGTGGTCGTGGTGGTCCCCCGGGAACTCACCACCCGGGTGGAACGGCCCCAGCCGTCCACCATCACCGGCACGCTACCCGTCACTCGGGAGCCCGCCCACACCACCGCGCGGCCACCGCGGACGCCCAACGAGCCCGCGCAGGCCGGTACCTTGCACACGTCCACTGCAGCCGAACCCCCCTCCGCCGGCACCGTCCCTGCGCTTCCCAAGCGACGCCGCGGCAGCACCCTGGCCGCCGTTCACCCCGACGGATTGTCCGCGCCGGAGCCCGCCGCGCCGACGCCTCCCGCGTCGCGGCCCGACTCCCTCGGTGCGTTCCAGCGCGCGGTGACCAAGCGGCCCGACGGCGCCGCCATCCCTTCCCCCGCCCCTTCCGTCACCGTGGAGAACGAACGATGACAACCTCCGAGCCCGCCCAGCTGAGCTGGCTGCTGGAACAGCTGCTGACCCGCACACCGCGCACCAGGCACGCCCTGCTGCTGTCGAGCGACGGGTTGAAGATCTGCCACACACCCGAACTCACTGTGGACCAAGCCGACCAGCTCGCCGCCATCGCCGCCGGTATCCAAAGTCTCTCGCACGGCGCGTCGGTGGAGTTCGGCGACGGCCGCGCCGGCGTGCGCCAATCGATGACCGAGTTCTACGGCGGCATCCTGTTCATCGTCGAGGCCGGGCTGGGCGCCCACATCGCGGTCGTCGCCGCGGAGGACGCCGACGCCGGGCTGGTCGGGCACAACATGCGCGAGCTGGTGGAGCAGCTCAGCGAGCATTTGGCGGCCGCGCCGCGCTTCCGGGGAGCGAGCGTGTCGTGACCAGGCCAGGCCGGGACGACGACCCCGATCGGCTCTACACCCTGACCGGCGGACGCAGCAAACCGGACGTGGACACCTTCGATCTGGTCACGCTGGTGGTCAGCGAGTGCGATCCGGCACCGGGCATGCAGTCCGAGCATGTGGCGATCCTGGACATGTGCCGCGCTCCGACCGCCGTCGTGGAAATCGCCGCGGAACTGCGTATTCCGGTCGGCATCACGACGATCCTGCTCTCCGACCTGCTGCACGCCGGAAAGATCACCGTGCGTCCACCGCGGACCGGCCTTCCCGGCGCGCCATGGCACTCCCTACCGGACACCACCACCCTCGAGAAGGTGCTCGTTGGACTCCGCAAACTCTGATCCGCGCCCCGCCCGCGCCGACGCGCCCCTGCACCGCGCGACCAGGCAGGGACTGAAGGTTGTCATCGTCGGCGGCTTCGGCGTCGGCAAAACCACGATGGTCCGGGCGGTCAGCGAAATCCGTCCCCTCGACACCGAGGCGATCATGACCGACGAGGGCCTCGGCGTCGACGACCCGAGCGGCGCGCCGGGCAAATCGACGACAACCGTCGCCTTCGACTTCGGGCGGATCACCATCGACAGCGAGCACGTGCTGTATCTGTTCGGCGCACCGGGACAGCAACGGTTCCGGTTTCTCTGGGATCGCCTGTTCGCCGGCGCGCTCGGCGCGATCGTGCTGGTGGACCCGCGCCGGATCGCCGACTCCTGGTACGCCATCGACCGCCTGGAACACCAGCGGACGCCGTTCATCGTCGCCTGCAACGACTTCGGCGGCGGGCATCGGCCCGAGCAGGTCCGCGACGCCCTCGATCTGGACCGGCACGTGCCGCTCGTCGACTGCGACGCCAGATCCCGCTCGTCCGGCAAGGGAGTGCTCATCACCCTCGTCGAGCATCTCTCCGCCCTCGCCCCGACGCCGCGGCACACCCTGCTCCCGACTCCGGAGGCCGCGTCATGACCACGCCCGCACCGAGTTCCGCCCGCGGCTGCCCCGTGCACGCCGACCCCGCCGCGGTCGCGTTGAGCGGTCCGCGTTTTCACACCGACCCGCACCTGCTCTATCACGAGATGCGCCGCGAGCACGGCTCGGTTGTCGCCGTCGAGTTGCCCGGTGGCGTACCCGCCTGGCTGGTCATCGGTTATCGCGAACTACACCAGGTGACCAGCGATCCGGAGCTGTTTCCGCGCGACGTCGGCTTGTGGAACCAGTGGCCGAACATCCCCGCGGACTGGCCTCTGCTCCCCATGGTCGGACAACCGATGCCGTCGATCTACTTCACTGCGGGCGCGGAGCACCGTAGACACCTGGCCATGGTGGAACCCGCCCTGGAAACGGTCGATACTTTCGAACTGCGGCGTACCTGTGAGGAATTGGCCGACCGTCTGATCGACACGTTCTGCGGACGCGGCGAAGCGGAGCTGGTCGCCGATTTCGCCGAGCCGCTGCCGGTGCTGTCGCTGGCGCGAATCCTCGGCTTCCCGGACGAAGACGGGCCGCGGCTGGCGTGGACGATGAAGACGCTCGCCGACGGCGGGGCCGACGCCCAGGCCGCGCATCAGCAATTCGCCGAGCGCATGCAGCACCTGCTCGCCGCCAAGAAGGCCGAGCGCGGCCCCGATCTGGTCTCCCGCATGCTGGCCCATCCCGGCCCGTTCACGGATCAGGAATACGTCCTCGACCTGATGGCGATCACCGCCGCGGGCCATCTGCCCACCGCCGACTGGATCGGGAACTCGGTACGGCTGATGCTCACCGACGATCGGTTCGCCGCGGCGCTGGGCGGCGGGCGGCACAGCGTGGGGCAGGCGATGAATGAAGTGCTGTGGGAGGACACGCCGACGCAGATCCTCGCCGGGCGCTGGGCCGCGCGCGATACCCGGCTCGGCGACAAGCTCATCCGGTCCGGGGACATGCTGTTGCTCGGCCTGGCCGCCGCGAATGCCGACCCGCACGTGCGCCAGCACGTCTCCGACGGCGCCGAGCCGGCCCACGCGGGCAACAGCGCGCACTTCGCCTTCAGCTACGGCGAATACCGCTGTCCTTTCCCCGCCCAGCAGATCGCCGAGGTCATCGCACGCACCGGTATCGAGGTCCTGCTCGACCGGCTGCCCGACCTCGACTTGGCGGTGCCCGCCCAGACCCTGGTCCGGCGACCGTCGGCCTTCCTGCGCGGAATGACGTCCCTACCCGTTCGCTTCACACCCGTTCGCGCCGTCGGAGGTACCCCGTGACTCGAGAATGCCCGCACGCAGCGACCCTCGCCATCGATCCCATGGTCGGCGACCTCGCCGGGGAGACCGACCGCCTGCGCGCCGCGGGTCCGCTCACCCGGATCGACCTGCTCGGCGTGCCTGCCTGGACGGTAACCAGCCACGCGCTGGCCAGGCAGCTGCTCGTGGACACCAGGCTGGTCAAGGACATCAACGCCTGGTCGCTGTGGCAGACCGGCGTGGTGACCAGGCAGTGGCCGCTGATCGGCATGATCGACGCGGGCCGTTCGATGTTCACCGTGGACGGCGCCGAGCACCGCAGACTCCGGATCAAGACCACCCAGGCGCTCACCAAACGACGTCTGGACGCGCTGCGCCCTGCCATCGAACGGATGACCGCCGAGCTGCTGGACGATCTCGAGCAGGCCGGGCAGGACGGGGCGGTGGTCGATCTGAAGACGGTGTTCGCCTATCCCCTGCCGATGCGGGTGATCAGCGAGCTGATGGGTGTGGACCGCGCCGACCATCCGATGCTGCTCGCCTGGTACAAGGCGTTCTTCTCGCTGCTGACACCGCAGGACGAGCGGCTACGTGTGATCGACGAGATGGACCGGTATTTCACCGACCTGGTGCGCAAGAAGACCGTTGCCCCGACCGACGACCTGACCAGCGCCTTCATCGTCGGCACCGACGAGACCGAACCGCTGACCGAGGAAGAAGTGGTGGGCAACCTGAAGGCGCTCGTCGCCGCCGGGCACGAAACCACGATCGGCCTCATCCTCAATACAGTGCGCGCCCTGCTGGGCCGCCCCGACCAGTTGCGCGCCATCCGCGGCGGCGAGTTCACCTGGGACGCCGCAGTGGAGGAAACACTGCGCTGGGACAGTCCGGTGACGCACCTGCTGATGCGCTTCGCCACCGAGGACATCACCGTCGGCGACACCGTGATCGAGCAAGGCGAGGGCGTGGTGATGTCCTACCGTGCGATCGGGCGCGACACCGCCGTGCACGGCGCCGATGCCGACGACTTCGACATCACCCGCCCCACGGCCAACCGGCACATGGCCTTCGGCCACGGCCCGCACATCTGCCCCGGCGCGGCCCTGGCCCGCCTGGAAGCGGGAATCGCCCTGCCCGCCTTGTTCGCTCGCTTCCCCGACCTACACTTGGCCGTACCGGCCGAGGAAATCCGCAACCTCCCGGTACTCACACAAAACGACCTCGAAGCGCTCCCGATGCATCTCGGGAACTGATCCCAGCGCCCAATTGTTACCGTGCATATGGCCCGCGAATCCACTGCGGCAGCGCTGCACCGGCGCGCCGAACTCCGCGACTTCCTCCGCACCCGCCGAGCCCGCCTGACACCGGAGGACATCGGTCTTCCGGCGGCGGGGCGGCGGCAGACTCCCGGCCTGCGGCGCGAGGAAGTCGCGATGATCGCTGGAATCGGCGTGTCCTGGTACACCTGGCTCGAGCAGGGGCGCGACATCACCGTCTCGACCGAGGTGCTCGACGCGATCGGGACGGCGTTGCGGCTGACCGAGCCGGAGCGCGCGCACCTGTATCTGCTCGCCGGTCTCAACCCGCCGCAACCCGGCCCTGCGGGCGACGCCGAAGTCAGCCCGCAGCTGCGGCAGCTGCTCGACGCGTGGGGATCGCGGCCCGCGGTGCTGCGCGACCGCTACTGGAATCTGCTCGCGATCAACGACACGGCGCGCACGGTTTTCGGGCTCGACGACGCCGACCGCAATTGCCTGGTCTCGTTCTTCACCAATGCCAGATACCGCGGCATGCACACACAGTGGAACGCGATCGCGCCCGCGGTGGTCGCCGCGTTTCGCGCCGATGCGGCGCGCTGTCCCGGCGACCCGCGGTTGGGGCGGGTGGTCGATGAACTCAGTGCCGCCAGCCCCGAGTTCGCCGAGATGTGGGCCCGCCACGAGGTGAATGCCCCGGTCCAGGCCGTGAAAGCGGTGCGCCATCCGGACGCAGGTGACCTGTTCTTCGATACGACAACCCTTGCGGTGGCCGACCATCCGGACTGGTTCCTGGTGCTCTACAACCCGCAGCCCGGCACCGAAACCGCGGACCGAGTGGAAGGGCTGATGCGCATCCGGCTCGCCGCCCCGGTATGACCGCGGACTGGTGGTGCCACACCTAGGTGAACCGCACACTGTTCGCCCACCGCATCCTTCGGCACGCTGATTCCCATGACGCACAGCATTTCCCGATTCGACGGCAAGATCGCGCTCATCACCGGCGGCTCGAGCGGCATGGGTCTGGCCACCGCCCGACGATTGCTCGCCGAGGGCGCACAGGTGATCATCACCGGCAGGGACAAGACCCGGCTGGACGCCGCGGTCGAGCAACTCGGCGACGACCGCGTGCTGGCGATACCAGGCGACGCGGGCCGTCTCGCCGATCTCGACGCGCTCACCGCCGCCATCCGCGACCGGCACGGACGGCTGGACGTGGTGTTCGCCAACGCGGGCGTCGCCTCGTTCCAGCCGCACGGCGAGATCACCGAGGACGAATTCGACCGCGTCGTCGACATCAACTTCAAAGGCGTGTTCTTCACCATCCAGAAAACCCTGCCGCTGCTGTCCGAGCACGCGGCGATCGTCATCAACGCGTCGTGGACGCTGCACCGCGGTCTGCCCGGCGCCTCCCTGTACGCGGCGACCAAAGCGGCCGTGCACAACCTGGCCCACACCCTCGCCGCCGAATTGGCGCCCAAGGGAATTCGCGTCAACTCCGTGAGCCCCGGGTTCATCGAGACCGCGATGTTCCACGACAACGTCGATCCGGGAGCGCACACCGCGGTTGTCGCCGAGGTGGCCAGCGGTCGGCTCGGCACCGCGGAGGATGTCGCCGACGTGGTCGCCTTCCTCGCGTCCGGCGAGGCGTCCTACGTCAACGGGCAGGATCTGATCATCGACGGCGGACTGGTCGCGGCCGTGTCCCGCCCGATGATGTAGTCGCCCGCGAAATCCGGTTGCCGGCCGGTTCGGGCCGCTCAGTACAGTGGGCCGGTGATTCGCACCGCGGCGCTGGCCCACATCCGGGATCGCCGCCTGCTGCAGGCGCGCTCGGTCGGCAAGGACGTCTTCTACATGGCCGGCGGCAAGATCGACCCCGGGGAGACGCCCGAGGCGGCGTTGCATCGTGAAGTACGCGAGGAACTGGGCGTCGGCGTCGTGTCCTACGCCGAGCTCGGGGTATTCCACGCCGAGGCGTACGGGCACTCCCCCGGTACCCGGCTGCACATGACCTGCTTCACCGCCGAACTCGACGGCGAACCGCGACCGACCAGCGAGATCGCCGAGCTGCGCTACTTCACCGTGCGCGAGTACGCCGCCATGGACCAGGTCGCCCCCGGCTCGATGATGGTCTTCCGCAGACTGCACGAACTCGGCGCGGTCGACTGGTAGTCGCGCGCTCACTCCCCCGCCGCATCTCCAGCCCCGGATGGGTGCGATCGGTGCAGTTGCTCCCGACGGAACCGGACCGAGAGCACCAGCAGCCGGATCACGAGGCCGATCAGGACCAGATTGCCGAGCATCTGGGTGAGCACGACGGCCCGGGAGGTCTCCGACGTGGCCACGATGTCGCCGAATCCGACTGTGGTGAAAACCGTTACGCAGAAATAGAGGGCGTCGAGCCGCGTCAGCGGCTCGCTGAAGTCACCGGGAGCGGCATCGGAGAGGACCACGTAGACCGTGGCGTAGCCGACGAGGTAGAAGCCGAACGTCGCCGCCAGCGCCTGCAATGCCCGCGCGACGGGGTCGCCCGCACGCAGCACCTGCCGGATCTGCCAGGCGCCCACCGCGCACAGCGCCGCCAGACCGCACAGCAGAAGTACCAGCGTGGGCGTGCCTCTGATCCGGGTGAACGGCAGCCAGAAATACGCCAGCAGCAATGCGCTGATCGTGACGATCGGCGGCAGCAGTGCCCGGCGGAGCACCCGCCGCCGGCCTCCGGGCCGTCCGTTGAGCGAACCGTTCGCTGTCGACATAGCGGGTCTCCTCCGCATCGACGTCCCGGGTTCGAGCCGGTCGCCTCCTGGATCACAAGGAGCATGCCTACTGCCGGATCGACGGTACCGGCCAGCCACGCGAGGTAGATCACTTCCGGTGCCGAATTCCGGGCCCGACGGTGTTCAGGATATCGAGCGACTTCGAAACGACAGTCCGGGCGAGGCAACTATGCGAGGATCGGTGCACCGGCGTGATCGATCTACGTACGCGACCCACTATCAGGGTTCGATACCGCACATGTGCTGATCAATTCCAGATATCGCACTGAATGACGCAAACCGGAATTCTCCACCCGACCAGGAGTAGGCCGATGATATCCAGGAAAAGCGTCACCGGAATCGCCGCTACGGCGGTCGTACTGCTCATGACCGCGGCGTGCGGAAACGACAACGCCGCGCAGACGACCCCGACGACCGAACAGACGCACCCTATGCGCAGCGAGATCGCCACGACCGCGCGGAATGCGCTCCAAGACGCGGTCAACGCGGCGCTCGCCGCCGCGCCGATCAGCTTCGACAGCGGCAGCTCGGACCTCGGTGCGGGGGACGTCGCCACCATCAAAGCGGTCGCGGTTCCCTTGAAGGGCACCGACGCGAAAGTCGAGATCACGACCTACGCCGAGGACGCGAACCCCGCGACCGCCAAAGCCTTGGCCGAGGCCAGGGGCGACAACGTCGCGGCCGAACTCGAGTCCGAGGGCATCGACAAGGCGCGCATCAGTGTGCGGGCCGAGGCCAACCCGACCGGCGAGGACGTCCAGGTCGACGAGGCACAGATCAAGGTGGTCGCCGACTAGGTGCAGATCCGCCGTCGAGACCGTCGGCGATACTAGGGGCATGGGCGCCGTCACACGCACACCACGCAGCAACTGGATCGAGCAGGGCCTCGCGGCGCTCGCCGCGGGCGGCCCGGAGGCCGTGCGGATCGAGAGCCTGGCGGCGGCGCTCGGGGTGACCAAAGGCGGGTTCTACGGGCACTTCGCCGACCGAAACGCGCTGCTGGCCGAGATGCTCGATACCTGGGAACGCGAGACCACCGACGACGTCATCACCCAAGTGGAAAGCCAGGGCGGCGATGCGCGCGCGAAGATCCGGCGTGCGGGTTTGCTCACCTTTTCCGACGACCGGCTGCGCCCGATGGACCTCGCCGTCCGCGATTGGGCGCGGCGCGACCCCCGCGTCGCGGAGCGCCTGCGCCGTGTGGACAACCGGCGCATGGACTACTTACGCGAGCTGTTCGGCACCCTCTGCTCGGACCCCGACGAGGTCGAAGCCCGCAGCATGCTCGCCTTCTGCCTGGCGATCGGCAAGCACTTCCTCGCCGCCGATCACGGCGGCCACACCCGCGAGGAGGTCGTCGCACGCGCCGGGAGCCTTCTGCTCGACCTCCCGGCCGGGTAGCCACGAAAATTCGGTGGTGACGTCGCGGCGGCGGCGATAAGGTTGCGCGACCTCGCCAACACGAGGGTTTGCCGACGTGCGAAGGAGTGGTTTATGTCCCGGCGAGCGCCGAGCGCGCCTCACCGTGTGGATTCGAACGACCCGTCCGGCCACGCCTGACCCAGCCGACGCCGCAAGCGCTTGTCGAGGCGCGCTCGGTCTTCTCCTGCTGCAATGCACACTGCTCAGTTAGGAGTGATCCGGGTGTCGAGCAACACCTCTTCGTCCCATCGCGGTCCCAGCCCGTCGCTGCGGACCGATACCTTCACCTGCGTCCGCTGCGGGCTCGTCGTCGCGACGCTCGCGCCGGACGACAGCTGGCGCAACCACTGCCCGAGCTGCCTGAGTTCGCGGCACACCCACGACCACGTCGAGGGCGGTGCGTCCGACTGCGGTGCCCGCATGGCTCCGCTCTCGATCGCCGTACTGCGCACCGGCGAATGGGCCGTGGTGCACCGCTGCACACGCTGTCACGAGCTCGCGCTGCATCCCGTGTGCGGCGACGACAATCAGCTGATGCTGATGCGGATGGCCGTGCGCCCGCTGGCCGAGCCGCCGTTCCCGCTCGAAGTGTTCGGCGATCTGTAGGGGGTGCGTGATGCCGCGAAGGAAACCCGAGGTACGTCGCCCCCAGCGTCCCAAGCACGTATTGCACGGGCGCGGAGGCGAATCCGGCGACATGTTCCGCTGCGTCGAGTGCCGCAAGGAGGTCCCGGTCATCGCGCCGGGCACCGCGCACCGCAATCACTGTCCGCACTGCCTGGCCAGTAAGCACGTCGACCGGCGGGTGCCGGGCGACCGCGCCGAGTCCTGCCGCGGCCGGATGGCCGCGGTGAGCATGTCGGCACGGGACGACGGCGAATGGCTGCTGGTCCACCAGTGCCTGGCCTGCGGCTGCGTCCGAGCGAACCGCATCGCGGGCGACGACAACGCGGTGGCGCTGATGCGGATCGCGTTGCGCCCGCTGGCGGATCCGCGGATCGGCCGCCGGGTACTGCTGTCGTTGTGACCGACCGGTGAAACCCGCCCGGGCCGAGTTGTTTTCGGCCCGGGCGGGCACAGGACCGGGCGGCTACCTCGCCTCCGCTCTACCCGGCGCAGGGCTACAGACGGTCTCCGTTGAGCGGCACCCTGTTACGCGGCCGTGAAACGGGTCGGCAGTGCCGCCAAGCCGCGGATCACCACGTTGGGCTTGTAGGGCGGTGTGTCCGAAAGCAATTCGATGTCGCGGACCTTCTTCAGCAACACCTCCAGCAGCACTTCCATCTCGAGCAGCGCGAGCGGTGCGCCGAGGCAGTAGTGGATGCCGAGGCTGAAGCCGAGGTGCTTCTTGGCCGGGTTCATCGGGTCGGCGTAGCGGGCGACGTCGATACGGTCGGGATCGGTGTAGGCGGCTGCGTCGCGGTTGGCCGAATTGATCAGCACCACAACGCCTTCGCCCGGCTCGAAGTCGTGTCCGGCCAGGGTGATCGGGCGGGTTGCTGCGCGCGTGGTGATCTGCACCGACGGCTCGAGGCGCAAGAGTTCGTCGGGCGCCGACGCGGTCAGCTCCGGGCGTTTGCGCATCGCGTCGATCGCGCCGGGGTTGCGCATCAGCTGGAGCATGCCGGTGCCGATCAGATTGGCGGTGGTCTCGTGCCCGGCCACGAACGTGGTGATGCAGGTGGCCAGCAACTCCTGTTCGGTGAGCACGTCACCGCGATCCTCGACCTGCGACAGCGCGCTGAGCAGGTCGTCTTGCGGGTCGCCGCGGCGCTCGTTCAGCAACTCGCGGAAATACCCCATGAAGCCGCGCGAGGCCGCGCTGCGCGCCTTCAGCGCTTCCTCGGGCAGCGTGTAGTCGTGGTCGAAACCGCGGGCCAGATCCTGTGACCAGCCGTGCACCTGGTCGTAGGCGTCCGGCGGCACGCCGATCAGTTCGCAGGCGATGATCAGCGGCAGCGGGTAGGCGATCATCTCGACGAGGTCGAATTCCCCTGCCGCCAAGGCCTGGTCGACCAACTGCTCGGCGAGTTCGGCGATGCGCGGACGCAACCTGGTCACCATGCGCGGGGTGAAGCCTTTGGTCACCAGGTTGCGCAGCCGGGTGTGGTCCGGCGGCTCCATCCAGAGGAACGAGGTGGGCAGTTCCTCGGGCGCGTCCTCCGGCGACACCGTCGGATGCATCATGGCCGCTTCCTCGGCGTGACTCCATGCGGTGGTCGACAGCACGGCGGCGCAGTCGTCGTAGCGGGTGAGCAGGTAGTGACCGAGTGGCGTCCGGTGCAGTCTGCCGGCTTCGCGCAGCACCCGGGCGGGCGTATACGGATCGGGTCGGCCTTCGGGGCCGAAGAGCTGGGTCAGCGCTGTCTGGATGGCGGAATCCGGTTCCGCGACAGCAATATCCGCGGTTGACGAGTCCATGGTGGTCCCTTCTGTGCGGAGCACCGGCGCTGGCCGGTGCTGCCGGTCGTTCGGAATGCGTCAGTGATCGGAATGGATGCGGGAGCGCGGGCCCGATGACGGACCCGGCTCAGGAACAGGTCCGGGACTGGACGGGCGGATGCGCGGTGGCCAGTGCGCGGAACCGGTGCCGCGCAGCAGGACCCGACCCGCCAGCTGCGGGTGCAGCAGTGCCGCCGGCGGTTCGACCAGGTTCGCCACCCGCAGGAACGTTCGCGCTACCCGCGGGTCGACGTGCGCGGCGCGATGAACGCGGGCGAGGTAGACGTTGCCGAGCCGGGTCCGTACCGTGCGCGGTCCGGCCACGCCCGGATGCGCCAGGTCGGCCCCCACCGCCAGTTGCCACGCGACGTCGAGCACCTTGTCCGACGCCGCGTAGAACCGCGCGGGCAGACCGGGTCCGCCCCCACCCGTGCGCAGGCACTCGCGCAGCGCGATCGCCTGCTGGGCAGCGACAGCCATGCCCTGGGCATACAGCGGGTTGAAGCTGCACAGCGCGTCACCGAGCAGCAGGAATCCGTCCGGCACCGCCGCCCGGCGTGGGTAGCGCCTGCGCACCGGCGAGCGGAACCGGTGCGGCACCGCGTCGCCGAGCGGTTCGGAACTCCGGACGATGTCGTGAATATCCGGCGCGGCGAGTGCGGCGGCGAAGCGCACGAAACCGTCCGGATCGGTGGGCGGATGATCGCCCAGGATCCCGGCCAGGGTGACGTGCCAGCGATCGCCCTCCACCCGGATCGCGCCGCCGCCGCGTCCATCGGCCCCGGTGGAGATGATCACCGAGGACTGATCCTCCAGCTGTCCTTCGGTGCGCCGGTAGAACTGTGAGGCGTAGCCCAGATCCACCTCGATCCGCTGCTCGTCCGGCGGTTGAGCGCCGAGCGCGGTCAGCCAGACCGGAGCACGCGAACCGCGCCCGGAGGCGTCGACGACCAAATCCGTGGCGTATGTCTCCTCGCCCGATTCGCCGGACACCGCGACCGCGCGTACCCGGCGCCCGTCACCGATCAGACCGCGCGCGGTCCCGGTTCGCAGCCGAACGCTCGGCAGGGCCGAAATACGTTCGCGCAGCACCGATTCCAGTACCGGTCTGGTCGCGATCACGGATGTCAGCCCGGTCGAGGTCGGCGCGGCCCGCAGTCCGCCCACATACCACCGGGTGTCCACCAGCGCCTCGGCGATGGTCGCGCCGCGGGCCACCATGTCGGCGGTGAACCCAGGGAAGAGTTCCTCGAGGATGGTCCGGCCACGGTCCAGCAGCCCATGCAGATGCCGCGCCTGCGGCACGCCTTTGCGCATGCCGTGGATGTCGAACCCGTCGCGTTCGACCACGGTCACCTGTGCGAAGTGTTCCGCCAGTACCCGGGCCGTCAGCAGCCCGGCGACACCAGCGCCGATGACGACCGCCTGCCGCGTCTCGTTCACAGGGTCACCGGCAGGGACAGTATGCCGCGGTGGATCAGGCTGGGCCGGTACTCGATCGCGTCAGTCGCCAGGGCCAACTTCGGAGCGCGGGCCAGCAGCGCGCCCACCGCGGCCTCCGCCTCGATCCGCGCCAGCGGCGCACCCACGCAGTAGTGGATGCCCAGGCTGAAGCCGAGATGCTTTCGGGCCGGGCGGTTTCCGGCATAGCGTGTGACGTCGAAGGTATCCGCGTCCGGGTACACCCGCTCGTCCCTGCTGGCCGACGCCGTGAGCACCACGACGCCGTCGCCGCGGCGGAACTGGTGCTCGCCGACCGTGGTGTCAGCCAGGGCGACGCGGATGGTGAACTGGGTGGGCGCGTCGTAGCGCAGCATCTCGTCGAGCGCGGGCGCGATCAGCTCCGGGTTGTCCCGCAGCCGGGCGAGCTGATCCGGATTGCGCAGCACCGCGAGCATGCCGTTGCCGATCAGGTTGATCGAGGTCTCCATGCCCGCGACCAGCGTCAGCAGCGCCATGCCGATCACCTCCGGCTCGGCGAGCTGGTCGCCGTCCGCGCTCGCCGCGACCAGAGCGCTCAGCAGATCCGCGGTCGGATCGGCCTTCTTCTGCTGCACCAAGCGGGCGAAGTAGCCCATGCACTCCAGTGCCGCCGCGCCGCGCGCGGCCACGTCCTCCGGAGCGAGCAGCGAGTCCGGGTCGCTGCCGCGCGCGATGGCCAGCTGCCACTCCCGGAACTTCGCACCGTCGGCCGGGTCGGCGCCGAGCAACCGGACCGGGACCATCGCCACCGCCAGCGGCACGGCCAAATCGTTGAGCACATCCAGTTCGCCGCGCTCGAGGGCGGTGTCGATGATCTCCCGCACGACCTGTCCCGCCACGGGCACCAGCTCGGCCATCAGCCGTGGCGTGAAGGCCTTCGCCACCAGTTTGCGGTAGCGGCCGTGCTCGGGCGGGTCCATCCGGACGAACGAACCGGGGATCGCGGCCGTGGTGTCCCGGAACGGGCTGATGCCCGCCGCGTAGCCATGACCCCAGTCGGCGCCGGTCAGGATCGCGGCGCACTCCTCGTAGCGGGTGATCAAGGTGACCGGCACGTCGCCCAAGGCGTACGGGAACAGCGGCGCGGCCTCGCGCACGCGCCGGTACGCCGGATACGGGTCGGCGCGCTCGCTCGGGTCGAAAACATCGAAGGTCACACCGGTAGGCGTAACGGTGTTCATCGGGACTCCTGTCGCTTGCTGGACGCCCGCACCCGGTGGGCGCGATCATGCGCTCCGCACTGGTTCCTCAGCGCGGCTACTGTGCCTTGCCGGACATCCACGCCCGGTCGGCGCGACACAGCGGCCGCGTGGTCGCGCCTCATCGCGCCTCCATCCGGACACGAAGTCGCGACATGCCCCGCACAACCACATTCGGCCGGTACGGCGGATCCTCGAGCAGGGTCATGGACGCGACCCGATCGGCGATCGCCCGCAGCACGACCCGCATCTCCAGCCGGGCCAGGGGCGCGCCGAGGCAGTAGTGCAAGCCGAGTCCGAAAGACAAGTGCCGCTCGGCTTTTCGACCTCGCGCGTACCGCGCGACGTCGAATTCGTCGGCGTGCGGAAACGCCGACGGGTCGCGGTTGGCCGAGGCGAGCAGCACGATCACCGCGTCGCCCGGCGCGAAAGTGTGTCCGGAGATCGTGATCTCGTCATGCGCGGTGCGCGTAGTCAGGTGCACCGGCGCGTCGTAGCGCAGCACTTCGTCCACGGCGGGATCGGCCAGTTCCGGGCAGCCGCGCAGCCGTTCGAACTGGTCCGGATTGCGGATGAGCGCGAGTACGCCGTTGCCGATCAGGTTGACCGTGGTCTCGTGTCCCGCGACGACGAGGATCAGCAGCGTGCCGAGCAGTTCGGTGCGGGTAAGACGCGCGCCCGCGTCGTCGGCCTGCACCAGCGCGGTGATCAGGTCCGCGCGCGGGGCGCGGCGGCGCTGCTCCACGAGGTCACCGAAGAACTCGAGGAAGGCGTGGACGGCGGCGGTGCGCGCGTCCAACTCCGCCTGCGACAGCAGCACATCCGGGTCGAGGCCGCGCGCGATGCCGGTTGAAATCTGCCGCACGTGCTCGTGCGCCTCCGCGGGCACGCCGAGCAGTTCGCACACCATGGTCAGCGGCAGCGGGTAGGCCAGCGCGTCCAGCAGATCGACGTCGCGATCGGCGAGCACTTTCGCCATCAGGTCGTCCACCAGCTGTTCGGCACGTTCCCGCATGCCGCTGACGGTGCGTGCGGTGAACGCCTTGCTCACCAGTCCGCGCAGCCGGGTGTGCTCCGGCGGCTCCATCCAGAGGAACGACCCGGGCAGCTCGACATCGCTGTCGCCGTGCAGCAGTTCCGGTTCTTCGGCGTGGCTCCAGCGCGGATCCTGCATGATCGCTTGCGCCTCGTGATGGCGGGTGACCAGGTGGGTGTCATGCGGACCCGGCACGAAGGGGCCCGCTGCCCGCAGCACCTCGTAACTGCCGTACGGGTTGTGCCGCATGTGCGCAGCGACGCTCTCGACGACCGCCAGCTGAACCGGGGTCAATTCCTCTGCCGCGGAAGAACTCACCGGAAAACTCCTGAGTAGAAATGGACGCGGAATTCCGCAGCCGGGACGAGAAAGAAATTCCGCGTCCATGGTGGTGGGCTGCGGACACCCGGCGCGGCGGCTATTGCCCGTTCCTATCGCGCAATAGCCGAAATACCGTATCCGCCAGTGTGATCGAATGATCGGCATTCTTTATCGCAGACGTTAATTCATAACCAGTTCAAGGCATTGTCACAATCCGCTGTTGTTGTGGCAGACATGAATTCCGCGGAATCGGCCGCAACCCTGCACGGCCGCCTCGCCGAGATCGCCGCCGCCCATCCCGCGGTGGCGGCCACGTTCCGGTCGGTGTCGGAGACCGTGGACTACGCCGATCTGCACCGGCGGTCCCTGACGGTGGCGGGGGCACTGGTCCGCCGGGGTGTGCGGCGCGGGGAACCGGTGGGCATCCTCGCTCCGAACGCGCCCGAGTTCCTCACCAGCCTGTTCGGCGTCGCGGCGGCGGGTGGCGCGGCCACTCCCCTACCGCTGCCCACCGGCGCCCGGGCGACCAGCGGTTACCCACGGAAGCTGGCGACCATCACCGCAGCGGCGAGCATGCGCACCGTCCTGGTGTCGCATCGCTTCGCCGACCTGACCGCCGCGCTGCACGACGCGATGGACATCGAATTGATCGACACCACAACGCTTTCGGAGCACGAGACAGCAGATGTTCCACTTCCCGCACTCGGGGGCGGCGACTCGGCCATCGTGCAGTTCACCTCCGGTAGCACCGCGACACCCAAAGGCGTCCGCCTGACCCACCACAACGTGCTCAGCGGCCTCGCGGCGATCCGCACCGGCATTCGGCTGGGCCCGGACGATCAGGGCGGCTTCTGGCTGCCGCTGTTCCATGACATGGGCCTGTTCGGCACGCTCTCGGCGATCCTGCGCGGGATTCCCGCGCACGTGTGGTCACCGGTCGCGTTCGTCAAGGACCCGGCCCGCTGGCTCGCCGAATTCGCCGCCGGCGGCACGACCATCACCGCGATGCCCAATTTCGGCTACGAGGCGCTGCTGTCGGCCGTCCCGCCGGAGCGGGTACCCGACTACGACCTGAGCCGCTGGCGGATCGCGTTCAACGGATCGGAACCGATCTCCCGGGATGTGGTGCTCGCGTTCTGCGAGCGTTTCGCTCCCGCGGGATTCCGGCCGACGACGATGTTCGGCGTCTACGGCATGGCCGAAGCCACCTTGGCGGTCACCTTTCCCCCGCTCGGACGGAAACCTGTCTTCGAGTGGGTCGACCGCGCCGAGTTGTCCGATAACGCTGTGGCACAGCCAGTTTCGCCGGATTCGCCCGGCGCGCGGGCGATCGCGGGCGTGGGCGCGCCGGTACACCGACTGCGGTTGCGCGTCGTCACACCGGACGGCGACGGCGACCTGCCCGACGGCGCGGTCGGCGAGATCCTCATCCGGGGCGACGCGGTCACCGGCGGGTACCTGGCCGCCGACCCGTCGCGGGTCGCCGGGCTGTTCACCGACGGCTGGCTGCGCACCGGCGACCTCGGATATCTGCGCGACGGCGAGCTCTTCGTCACCGGCCGGTGCAAGGACATGATCACCGTCCGCGGCGTGAACTACTACGCACAGGACGTCGAAGCCGCCGTGCGCGACCTCGACGGCGTGTACAAGGGCCGGTGCACGGCGGCGATCGACCCCGACGGCGCGGACGTGATCGCGCTGATCGCCGAATCCGAGTGCACCGGAGCCGAAGCCGACGCCTTGGCGGAGGCGATCCGCGCCAGGATCTCCGCCGAACTCGGCCTGGCCGCCGTCGAGGTCCATCTCGTCGCGCCGCGCAGCATCCCCCGGACCAGCAGCGGCAAGCTCCAGCGGCTCGCCGCCCGCGACCTCATCACGCACCGCCGGTAACCCCGACCGAACTGGAGTTCTCTCGTGCACAGCTATGACGTCTTCCGCCACTACGAGCGCCTGCATTGGAAGCTGGCCGACCTCGATCTCGACGCCATCGACAAGTCCCTGGTCCGTCCCGAGTACATCACTCTGGCCAAAAGCGCGACGATGGGCGAGTCCAACGTGATCGCCGCGGTGCACGGGTTCCTGAACGAATTCCTCGACGACTACGACTTCTCCACTTTCGCGGTGGTGTGGGGCTACCAGGAGGTCCAGCACCACTACGCTTTCCGCTCCTGGTTGGGCGCGCTCGGCGAGAATGTCGACGACAAGGCCGTCGACTCGATGCGCGAGCCGTACGCGCCCGGCACCACGCCCTCGGCGACACTGGCCACCAACATCATCTCCGAGCTCACCGTCAACCACATCTACCGCGCGGTGGCGAGCTGGGTCGAGGAGCCGGTGCTGAAAAGCTTGCTGCTGGACGCCAGTCGCGACGAGGCCGGCCACGCACGCGAGTTCATCCACTACGCCACCGAGCGGCTGCGGCAGCGGCCCGAAGAGCTGCCCTCGGTGCTGGAGACCCTGTACGTGTACAGCTCCGAGGCCAAGATCAAGCACCCGGTCAGCACCTTCAAGGCCGGCATCAGCGAGCTGGGCGACCACGAGACCATCGACACCGGGTTCGACCTGTTCCTGGAACAGGTCGCCGCGGAGGGCGAGCTGGATGTGTTGCACGACAAGATCCGTCGCACCTTCGGCAACATGACCGGGCTGGACCTGTCCAGCAACGCCAAAGTCCGGCGCGCTCTGGCCGACGCGATCGCCTAGCGCCATGGACCGCCACACCATGGCCGGCGAGGCCACCATGCACAGCGGGGTGGACACCGTCCGGGTGCCCTGGTCGGTGATCCCGGACTATCACTGCTTCGGCTGCTCGCCGCACAACACGACCGGCCTGCGCCTGCGTTTCACCCCGCACCCGGACGGCCTGCAGGCGCGGTTCCGGCTCGGTCGCGAGTTCGAGTCCTATCCGGGCGTCGTGCACGGCGGCCTGATCGGCGTGATCTGCGACGAGGTGATGGGCAACTTGATCGTCCTGGCCCGCCACCACCCCGCGTTCACCGTGTCACAGCGGACCAGATTCCTCACACCACTGCTCATCGGCCGCGAATACCGCTGCGTCGCCACGTTGACCGACGGCGAGGAAGCCTGCCCGATCCGCGCTTCGGCTGAGATCCGCGACGCCGACGATCTCGTCTGCGCCAGCTCCACCGCGGCCTACCAGCCGTTCGCGCTCGACGACGTACGCCACCAACTCACCCTCGGCGACGACGAGGTCGCCGCGCTCTCCCACGCCCTGTCCGCAGGCACCGCCCGCACACCGAACGGAGTCCCGTTATGACCAGCACCCACACCGCCGACGACATCCTGCGCACCGTCACCGAAATCGCCGTCGCCGAGACCGGCATCCCGGAGGCCGAGCTGCGCCCCGACGCGGACCTGCGCGGCATGGCGGGCGTGGACTCGGTCCGCGTGCTGCGCATGGTCGCCAAGATCGAGCGCACCTACGAAATCGAGCTCGAGGACCAGGACGTCTTCGGCATGTCCACGCTGGACGACGTCGTCACGGTGGTCGGCAAGGCGCTGCGCGAGGCGGCGGCGTGACCGTCACCGACCAGCCGGTCACCGCCGACACCAATCAGCACTACGACCTCGACCCGGAGATCTTCGGCCAGTTCCTCGACCCGCTGCGCAAATACAGCTCCGCGCTCTACGCGTCCGACACCGACACCCTCGAGCAGGCGCAGCGGCGGAAGCTGCGGTTCGTGGCCGACCGGCTCGGCCTGACGGGCGGCGAACGGCTGCTGGACGTCGGCTGCGGCTGGGGATCGCTGATCGTGTTCATGGCCACGGAATTCGATTGCGAGACAGTCGGTATCAGCCCGGCCCCGCGCCAGCACGAGTACATCGCCGAGCAAGCGCGCACTCGCGGCGTCGCGGATCGGGTGCACACGCGTGTGGGCCATTTCGAGCGGATCGAGCTGCCGCCGCGGAGTTTCGACGCCGTGACGCTGCTCGGCTCCATCGTGCACATGCCCGATCTCGGCGCGATCTTCCGTCGCGCCCGCGCGGTGCTGCGTCGCGGCGGCACGCTGTACGTATCCGAGAGCTGCTTCCGCAACGCGGCGGCGCGCACGGCGTTCGACACCAAGGACGGCACCGAGTTCGTCCGCGAGGACATCTTCGGATGGGGTGACCTGCGTCCGCTGTCGGACCTGGTGACCGCCGCCGAGGACGCCGGGTTCTCGATCATCGCGGTGGACGATCTCACCGACCACTACCGCCGCACCATCGACGACTGGATCGCGGGCGTCGACGCCGCCGCCGACCGCATCGATGCGCACCGCCCCGGCCTGGCCGCGAAGCTGCGGCACTACCTGGAGATCGCGAACGCCGGATGGGGCTACACCACCAAGCATTACGCGCTGACCTGCCGTAACGCCCGATGACCCGCAGGAGGAGCAGATGAACATCGAAGCGGCGCTGATTCCCGTCGACGAGGTGGCCGCGGCGGTCGACGGGTTCCTCGCGGTGTCCCCGGCCGCGCGGGCCTGGGATGTGGAGACCGCGTTCGACTGGTCTCGCGCCGATGCGGGCAGGCTCACCGAGGGCCAGCGCTCCGCGGTACGGTTCGTCACCCTGATCGAGGACCACCTGCCCGGCTATTTCGACGTCTACCACCGGTACTTCCCGGTGGACGACAGCGTGGACCGATCGGCGTTCATCCACAACCGCGAGCTGTACCACTTCACCGTCCGGTGGGCGCTGGAGGAGGACACGCACGCTCGCGCGCTGACCCGCTACCAAGAGGCGTCCGGGATGGCCGAACGCCACGCGCTGCGTGCGGAATTGGCGGTCGAGGGCCAGAAGCCGTTCGACCTGCCCTACCAGCACCCGGTGCAGTTCTTCGCCTACGCACTGGTCCAGGAGAAGGCGACGCAGATGTACTACCAGCACCTGCGCGATGTGGTGGACGACCCGGTGCTCGCGGCGGTGCTGGGGCGCCTGTCCCGCGACGAGGCACGGCATTTCAGCTTCATGGCCGATGTCGTCGCGCGCTACCTGCGGGTACAGGGTGATGCGACGGTCCAGCCGATCCGCGACGTGATCGCCACCTTCCGCATGCCCTTGGCCGACACCATGCGCGGCTACTGGCGGTGGGCGCTGCGGATTGCCGATGTGGCATCCTACGACCACACCGAGGCCTACGAGCATTTGGTGAAGGTCATCGACCGCGCCGTGGACGCCCGGAGCGACCGCCTCGACGAACTGGTGCGCTTCATCGAGGAGTGCCGGTCGCTCGCGTGAGCTTCAGCGCCGAACGGCCCTGCCGCCGAGCTTGTTCCGCGGCAGGGCCGTTTCGGTGTGCACAGGTCACCCTTCGGGGTGCAGCACCAGGATCGTGGTGGAGCCGTGCGCGATCAGCTTGCCGCTCGCGTCGGTGATCCGTCCCTCGGCGGTGGCCGTGCGCCGCCCGACGTGCACCGCGGTGGCTTCGCAGGTCAGGCGGGAACCGTCCAGCGTTACCGCACGGATGAAGTTCACCTTCAACTCCAGCGTCGTATACGCCACGCCGTCACCGAGTTTGGTGAAGACCGCGCTGCCCATCGCGGTGTCCATCAAGGTGGCAAGGACACCGCCGTGCACGGTGAACATGGCGTTGATGGTGGCCGGATTCGGGTCGAGGTAGTACCGGGTGTAGCCGTCCCCGGCCGTTTCCAACCGAATACCCAGAGACGCGCCGACGCCGAGATTCTCGCGTAGACCCCGCTCGAAAACCGTGGTCAGTTCGGTGACACGGGACGCGACGGTCCCGTTTGCATGAGTGTCGATGCTGGTCATGGCTTTTCCTCTCTGGCGAACCGTGCTCTGCTATTCGATCAGCGCCCGATGAACTTCACCCGACCGGCTCCGGTTGCATTCCGACTTTCGATCGGCTGATAGGACGCCCCTCCGGGTCCGTTGCCAGCCGCGAAGCCGCAGGCCGAATCTAACAGCTCCCCATGTCCGGGAGCGGCGCCCAACCGACGACGTCAGCGGCGAGCCCGGAACGTAGCCAGGTACCACTTGACGCAACCAGCAGGTTGCAATAGCGTGAGTAGCAACCAGTTGGTTGCTACTCAATGGAGGTTGTTATGGGATTCCCCGATCAGATCGTGCGAACAGTCGAGCTCGCGCATCCGCCCGCCACGGTGTGGACGGCGCTGACCACCGCCGAGGGCCTGGGCACATGGTTCGGCAATTCGGCGACGATCGACCTGCGCCCCGGCGGCGCCGCGCAGATGACCTGGAAGACCGGCGACAGCGCCGATATGCGGATCGAGCGGGTCGAAGAGCCGAGCGTGTTCGGGTTCACCTGGCACATCTACGGACTGCCAGAGGACGACCCACGCCGTACCTATGTCGAGTTCACGCTGGAACCGGCCGGCGCGGGGACCCGGCTCACCGTGACGGAGACAGGTTTCGCTCAACTGTCGGCCGACGACCACCGCAAGGCGTTCGACGGCAACACCGAGGGTTGGGCGAGCGAGCTGGGTGAGCTGGTCGGATACCTTGACGCGGCCTGATATCGAGGCGATCGCCGAGCGGGTCTTCATTGCCCTCGCCGACCCCAGCCGCCGCGGCATCCTCGCCGCGTTGGCAGCCGGCGGCCCCGCCACGGCAACGGATCTGGCCGATCGCCTGCCGATCACTCGGCAGGCGATCGCCAAACACCTCGCCCTGCTGACGGACGCGGGGCTGGTCACGGCCGAACCAGGAGAACGGCGCCGGATCCGCTACCGGCTCGAGTCCAGCCCGATGCAAGTGGCGCAACAGTTTCTGGCCGCACTCGCCCGCGATTGGGACAGTCAGCTCGACGCGCTACGGCGACACCTCGACGATTGAGTCAGGTCGTGCACCTGCGGGTGGATCGGGCACTACTTCGGGACGCCGTCGACGCACCAGCGCGGGTCCCGACCCAGCAGGGCCGCGACGTTGTCCATCGCGGATAGCGCTCGATCCTCCCCCAACGAGGGACGGTAAACCCCGCGCGGACCATTGAGCGAACAGCCGGGGCCCGTGATCGACCGCGCAATCGGGAGCGCTACCGCAGTGAGACGGTCCGGAACCCTACAGCGCACGCGACAAGTCCCAGCGGTGCGTCAGCATGTCGACGAAGTGGGCCGACAACACCTCGCCACGCTCCGACCGGCAACGCGGATTACTGAGCAACGACGGGTGCGCGCATGACCACCGCCGTATCAACAGAGTTCGTGGCGCGGTGCAGTCCGCGGCGGTCGTAGGCGTAGGTGACGCCTGCGCCGAGCAGGAGACCTACGCCGAGGCCGAGCACCGTCATCCAGAGTCCTTGGCCGAAGCCCGCTTCGATGTGGGCGTCGAAGAACAGAATGGCGCGCACAGCCAAATAGATCTGGTGCATAGGTTCGAACGCGGCCATGTTCGCGATGTAGGTGGGTGTCGCTTCCAGCGGGACCGTGGCGGCCGAGGACGGCAGGCCGAGGACGACGAACAGGACCAGGTTGACCATCAGTCCCGCGGTGCCGAACGCGGCCAGGACAGCGAGCGCGGTCACGCCGACGGCGATGATGGCCAGGGTTCCGTACAGCCACAACAGCAGCGAACTGCCCAGCGGAACGTCCAATGCCGTTGCGACGGCCAGAAATATCCCGGACAGGATCGGCGCCGCGGTGGCGACGACAGCCCATTTCACGAGCAGGGTGCGGAAGCGGGAAATCCCGGTGGCCGGGGGATGCACGAACCACGGGCCGTATTCGGTGGGAGTGAAGCCGAGGACCGAATCGACGAGAGTGTGGATGATCATGGCGCCGGTGAAGCCGGCGAGCAGCAGGATCAGGGTGTAGAAGAAGGCGACGAGACCCTGCCCGGCGGACTCGTCCATGGGATGGTAGGGCGCGGTGACGATCTCGACCGGGTCGGCGAGCATCAGCCGGGCGGCGCCACTGGGCTCGGCCGGCGCGCCGGGACCCGCCGCCAGGGCGGCGTTCACCTGATCGGTCAGGTTCTTGCCGACCGTCTCGTCCACCTGGTTCAGCGCGCGGTCGGCGATACGCTGCATGATCCCGGTGGTGTAGGGGCCGACGCGCGGGTTGGTGTGGACGGTGATCACCGGGCGCTCGATCGCACCGGGCACCACGGCGGCGGCGCCGAGGATCGCCAGCCGTTTGGTGAAATCGGACGGGATCACGATCGCGCCGTAGACCTCGCCGTGTCCCAACTGCTTGCGCGCCTCGGCGATGCCGACGACGCGCAGATCGATCTTCTCCGGCGAGATACCCGCGACCAGCGCGTCGGTGACCTGAGCGCCGATATCGGCGGGCTTGCCGTCGATCGTGTCGCCGACGTCCTGATTGACCAGGGCCACCGGGAAATCGTGCAGGTTCTTCTCGGTATTGCCGGAGTAGCCGAGGTACATGGTCGCGAGCAGCGCCGCGAAAACCATCAGCACCGCGATCGGGGCGGTGAAGGTCCGAACCGTCATGTCCAGTCAATGTAGTCAGTGTCAACAAAGTAGGCAATGACTACATTTTGTTATCCTGCCAACACCATGCCGATCAACCGAGTCCGCTCCTACCATCACGGCGACCTGCGCGCCGAGTTGTTGCAGCGGGCCGAGGCGACGCTGCGCGAGTCCGGGGTCGGCGGCCTGTCGCTGCGCCGGCTGGCTCGCGATATCGGTGTCAGCCATGCCGCACCGACCCGGCATTTCAAGGACAAGCAGGCGTTGCTGGACGCCCTCGCGGTGTCCGGATTCGAGCGCCTTGCCGCCGCCCTGGGGCAGACCGCCACCGGCTCGATCGAGGGGCGCATTCGCGCGATGGCCAGGATCTACCTCCGCTTCGCGACGGAGAACTCGGCCCTCGTCGCGCTGATGTTCGCGCGCAGGCACAGCCCCGCCGCGGGCGATGCCATGTCCCAGGCGGTGGACGCGGTGTTCGCGATACCGGTCGCGCTCATCACCGAAGCGCAAGCGCGCGGCGAGGTGATCGCGGGCGAACCGCGCCGCATCGCGCTGTCCGCCGTCGCCGCCCTGCAAGGCCTGGCCACCTTCGTCAGCTCCGGCGTGTTCGCCGCCGAGACCGCCGACGAACTCTTGGACGAGACCACCACGCACATGATCGAGGGGCTGCGCCCACGTCCGTGACGGTGCGGCTCCAGCACCCGGAACACGGGTCCCCGGTTCGGTTTCGCGTCGTCAGTCCCGCACGGCCGTCAGCATTTCGTCGATGCGACCGCGCAGCGACCGGCCCGCGGCCAGCAGGGGTTCGGTCGAGCGGAGCGTGCGACTGAGGACGAAGGCGCCCTCGAGGGCGGCGAGAACCGCGAGGATGAAGTCGCGGGCATCGGGAGCCGACAGGCCGCGGCGGACGAAGTAGGCGGTGCCCTCGTCGACCCAGGAGCCGATGACCTCGGCGGCGACGTCGCGGAGGGCTGGTTCGCTGTCGGCGATCTCGCCTGCGATGGTCCCGACCGGGCACATGTTGATCCAGCCGGTCTGTTCGATCTGTTCGGCGGCGGCTTCGAAGGCGGCGGGGACCGCGTCGCGCAGGTCGTCGTGCGGGTCGAGCAGCAGCGGGAGCAACTGGATGTAGGCGGCCCCGGATGCGCGCAGAGCTGCGGCGGCAACCTGCGGTTTTCCTCCGGGAAAGTGGTGATAGAGCGAGCCCATCGGCGCACGAGCGGCGACGGTTATCTGCTTGACGCTGGTTCCGGCGTAGCCCTGCGTGCGCATCAGCTCGGCCGTCGCGGTGACCAGGCGTTCGGAGGTGCTGGTTGACATCTTCTCGGTCACCCCACCAGACTAGAGCAAGTACTCTAGAGCGATCGCTCGAATGGAGAAAACATGCCGACAATCGACCTTCCCGTGGGCCGGGTGCATTATGTCGAGCGGGGCGAAGGACCGCCCGTCGTCCTGTTGCACGGCCTGCTGATGAACCACACGCTGTGGGACGAGGTGCTCGATCTACTCCCCGGCGGCTTCCGCTACGTGCTTCCCGACCTTCCCCTCGGCGCGCACCCCATACCGCTGAAGCCGGGCGTCGACCTGAGCCTGCGCGGCCTGAACCAGCTGCTCGCCGATTTCCTCGCCGCGCTGGATCTGCGCGAGGTGACGCTGGTGCACAGCGACTGGGGCGGTGCACTGTTCCTCACTGCTTACGGTCTCGACGAGCGCGTCGGCAGGCTGATCGTCCTGCCGTGCGAGGCTTTCGGCAACTTCCCGCCCGGACTGCCCGGCAAGATGGCGACCGTCGCGACCTATCTGCCCGGCGGAATCTCCTTGGCGCTGCGGCAGTTACGGGTCCCGTGGCTGCGTCGCTCGGCGCTGCTGTTCGGCTGGATGGCGCGCCGCCCGCTGCCCGACGACCTGGTGCGCGGCTGGACCGAGCCCGGACTGCGCGACGCCCGCATCCGGCGCGACCTGCTCGCCTACACCAGATCGGGCTTCCGCACGCGAGAGCTCATCGCCCATACCGAAGCGTTGCGGAACTTTTCGGGCGATGCATTGATCCTGTGGTCGGCGGCGGGCAAGGTGATGCCGCGCGAGCACGGGCGCCGGCTCGCCGAACTCATCCCGCGGGGGCGGCTGGTCGAAATCGACGACGCCTACGTCCTTTCCATGCTCGACCAGCCCGCCGCGGTGGCCGAGGCGATGTCGGCGTTCCTGGCCGAACACCGCGCCACTCCGGGCCCGAACACGCGGTAGACATTCACGGCGGTGGACATTTCGTCAGCACCGCCATAGCGCGTGCAGGCGCGGCGAGGCCTGATGGCGGCGCCGCGACCGACCGCCCGATCCGGCTCAGACTTTCACGGTCACCAGTTCGGCTGGAGCCGTTGGGGTCTCGGACAGCTCGGCGGCGGGCTCGGACGGCTCATCCGGAGAGCGCCGCCGCGTCCGGTAGTGGGCCCACTGCAGCAGGCCGATCCCGATGAGTCCGGCAGCGGCGGTCGCGATGCCGATCAGGCTGCCGGGCGGACGCCAGTCGACGACCAGGTCCGCGCCGTCGGTGCCCGCGGGGATGTCGACGGCCAGGAACACGCCGCCGATCGTCTGGACGGGCAGCTCCCGGCCGTTCAACGTGACCCGGTGGCCGGGCCAGGCCAGCCGCGCCAACACGACGCGCCCGCCGCTCGGCGAGCTCACCACGGCGCGGGCCGTGATGTCGTCGAGGGAACTGCTCGATACGGCGGTGACGCCCGCGGTGTGGGCGATCGGGCCGTTGCGCGTGGATATCCGCCCATCGGCGCGTTCCAGGACCCAGATGTGCCGTTCGTGTCCGGGGTAGTCGGCCCACCGCCAGCCGGGGGGTGCGGGACGTTCGCGCGCGTCCGGGTACTGCACGCGATGCAATACCACCCGGTCGACCTTCATCAGATCGACGATGGGCGCCCCGGTGACGGTGTCGGCCGCGAAGGCGCGGCGGTACGCGTCGGGACAGGTGCTGCCGTCCCAGGCCATGCACAACATGCCCGCGAAGGCGGCATGGCCGATGGGCGTGTAGGCGTTGACGTAGTCGAGCCCGACGGCCTTGGCGTAGTTGCCGATGGCCAGCGAACCGTAGGCGCCCGCGAGGTTCCTGTCCTCCGGGGCCACGGCGGCGCGGTCGGCCAGCTGCAGGGTGAGGCCGTCGAAATCGGGGAAGGCCGCACGCATCGCCGAGCGCCGTTCCGGGAAGTCGTAGGACATCGGCGTCATCGGCGCACCGCGCACCTGCTCGTAGGCGATGGGGAACATGGCGGCGATGGTCAGCGCGCACGCGGCGACGGTCCCACGGTGGCGGGCCAGCCAGACCGCGGCGGCGCCGAGCGCCCCGACCGCCAGCACCGCGATCAGATGGCGCAGCACCAATTCCGGTGCTGCGGAAACCGACCGGATGAACAACAAGCCGACCAGCACGGCGGCGGCCGTGGCGCGGCGGCGCGAGGCGGCGAAAGCTCCGTAACGACTGAGCAATACGCACACCAGCACGAGCAGGACGACCGCCAGCATCGGCAGGACCCGGGCGGGCCAGCGCAGCGGTCCGATGGCGCCGGGCCCGGCCGTCCACATCAGCACGGCCGTCGCGAAGAAGGCCAGACCGCTGAACTCTCGTGCCGCGGCACGCGCGGCGCGCCAGTCGACGAACGCGAGCGCCGGAATGAGGAACCAGGCGATGTAGACCATCGGCAGCGGCTGAACATGCCCCCACCATGCGGTGAACGCCGGCGCGGTGCTCGGCAGACTGGCGTTCAGCGACTCCGACCACGGCACCGTCAAGAAGGGATCATTGTGGATCTGGACGCTCCCCCGCCAGGTCACCTGCGAGGACAGAATCCCGGACAGATTCGCTACCGCCGCCGTGAGCGCGGCGCACCCCGCTGCCAGGCACAGACGTACCGTGGGCGCCCACCGCCGCTGATGCACCACCTCACCGGCCGCGACCGCGACGATGACCAGCGCGGATTCGACTGCCGGGAACGCATATTGGACCGTGAGCGTCAGATACAGGAAGACGAACACCGGCAACGGCCCACTCCGGCCGCGGGCATACTGCACCGCCGAGGCCCAGGCGTGCACCATCCAGGCGGTCGCGACATGCGGGGTGAACCAGCTGGCCTGATCGAAGAACAGGAACCATCCGCTGAGCGGGAACGCGATCCCCGCCACCGCCGCCCAGCGGGGACGGGCTCCGTAGGCGAGACAGATGCGGAACACGCCGAGCGCGGCGATGATCGAGAAGACGAGCTTCACCGCCGTCGCGTACACGGCCAGATTGTCCATCGACGGTGCGAGCAGGTAGACCAGCAGCTGCGGCGGATTGAACAGCGCCGCCTCTTCCAGGGTGTAGTTGCCCGCCATCCACTCGTGCGGAACCAGAGCAGGGAAACGGCCCTCGCGCAACAGCTCTCCGAGCCGGACCCACATCGGCGCGTACTGGGCCTCGGTGTCGTCGGTGTAGTAGTGCCTGGCGTCGCCGAGCAGCACCGCCAGGTACCCGGCGATCACCCCGACGACGGTGGCGGCACCCCAGACGTAGTGCTCTTTTCGCGCTCCGGGCGCCGCGACAGTACTCACAATGCGCGCAGTGTAGTGGCGACGAGTGAATACGTCACGACCGGTTCGCGCGATTTATCCGCCTTATCGCGGTCGGAACCGGGAATGCGCGGACTTGCCTTGACGTCGACGAGAAGGTTTAGCGTTTGCGATGACGTCGAGAAGGAGAATGCATGCGAATGGTGAGCGCGAGCACCGGCGAGCCGCAGCAGGCGCGCGACGAGTTGTCCGCCTTCGCGGAGCGCTTCGGACTCGCGCACGCACCGAGCTGACCTCGCCGGCCGGAGGCGAACGGCGTCAGACCGCGTGTCCGGCGGCCAGGTCGGCCACCGCGTGGTAGTGCAGCGTCGCGGCCCCGCGGCGCCGCGCTGCTCCGTCCTCCGGTTCCAGGAGTATTCCCACGTGGTCGCCGAAGTCGTAGCGGTCCCGGATACGGGCACTGAACCAGCTGGGCACCGTGTTGATCACGGGCACGCCGCCGGGACCAGGGGTCCAATCGCAGTGCACGAACTTGTCGATGTCGTCGCCGGTCTCACCGCCGAACAACCGGGCGAGCGACAACTGCTCGCTGGCGAGCACATGCACCGCGAGCCGCTCGGCGCGCTGGGCGACCCGATAGGTGTGGTTACGTTTGGACAGACCGACCAGGAACCGGCGCGGCTCGACGCTCACCTGCGTCGCGAAGCCGACGAGACATCCGGCACGCCGCCCATCGGCCTGGACGGTCACCAGCAGCACGGGATAGTCCGCCGCCGCGACCACCGCGTCGAACACTGCGGTCCGGTCTTCGGTAGCCATCGGTCCTCCCAGCGTGATACGTCTGCCCCGGATGCCCGCGCGATCCACGAGCAAACCTTCCGGGCTGGGCACCGCCACCCTACAGCTGTGGCGGCACATCGTCCGAGACGGTGACGCCAACCAGGGGTGCGGCGCCCATGCGACGGCTGCGTAGATCAGCGCTTGCTGATCTACATCCCGTGGATGATAGTCCACCGCAACGACTTCCGCGCCTGCACTGAAAATGTCGAGTGGCGATTGCCACATTGCGTGTGCACCTGCGATTACAGGCACAAACCCGGCCCGCCGCGCCCTTTCCTGCGCCGATCACCCCGAAACGGAACCGCGCACGCCGTCTACGAAACACGCTCGATGCAGTTCGCACGAAGGCCATTGTCGCGGGCCGCGAGTCCTCAGCCGACATGACGCGGCCGGCAAGTAAACTCCGGCCATGGCAGTCACCTGGCCGGACGAGGTGGACGAGGTGCTCGGCGGCGACCTGACCTGCGCGGCGGCGTACCTGACGCCCGCGGGGGGCGCGGTGGTGTCGGCGGTGTCGCCGATCGGGCTGCGCGACCGGGCGGCGGGCACGGTCGGGTTCACGACGTCGCTCGGGTTCGGGCGCAAGCTCGAGCGCATGAAACGGGACCCGAAGGTGGCGCTGGCGTACCACGCTCGCGAGCACGGTATCGGCGACCTCGGCAACCCGCGATTCGTGCTGGTGCAGGGCACGGCGAGCTTCGATCCGACACCGGACCAGGACGCGCTCGACCGCATCGGCGACCAGTCGGTCCCCTATCTGGGCCCACCGCGACGCGGCGTGTTCTGGGATCGCTGGCTGCGCGCGTACTACGCCGACCGTGTGCTGGTGACGGTGCGGATCGAGCGCATCGTCGTGTGGCCGGATCTCGACGCCGCGGGCTCGCCCGAGATCTTCGGCGCGGCAATGCCATCCGTCGAGCCGGACCCGCAACGGCCGCCCGCGAAAGGCACCGGCCCACGAGTGGATGTCCCGAAAACCGCGGCGCGGGTGGCGAAGCTGCCGCATCGGCTGCTCGGCTACCGGCAGGCCGACGGCTTCCCCACGGTTGTTCCCGTGCGGGTAGCCGAAAACGGCGGCGGCGGTGTCCATCTCACCGTCCCGGCGGGTCTGCCGCAGGGCGGGCGGCGCGCCGGACTGCTGGCGCACGCCTATCGCCCGCAGCTGATCGGCCTGGAATCACGGCTGTACACCGGTTGGCTCGAGGTCTCCGAATCGGCGGCGGTGTACGCACCGCACACCGCCGCCGGGTTCACAGCGCCGCCGAACAAGACGATCCTGTTGCTGGCCAATGGTTTTCTCGCGCGCCGCGGACTCGCACGGGCGCGCAAGTCCGGCAGAGCCGAGGCCATGCGCTGACGTGCCCGAACTGGGCCGCGGGCACGTCAGCAGCCACGGTCAGTCCGCGGGCTCCAGGTAGACCGGGAGCTTCGCATGGCCGTTGGAGATGAAGCTGGATACGGTGCCGAGGTCGGCCGGGTCGGCGGCCAACCGCATCTTCGGGAAGCGCTGGAAGATGCCGGGAAGGGCGATCTCGGCTTCCAGCCGGGCCAGCGGCGCGCCGAGGCAGTGATGCGCCCCGTAGCCGAAGGCCAAGTGCTCCTTGGTCGGCCTGCGCACGTCGAACTCGTCCGCGGTCGCGCCGTGCAGCTTCGGGTCGCGGTTGGCCGCAGCGTACGACGCGAGAATCGGCTCCCCCTTGGCGATGCGAATCCCGTCCATCTCGATGTCGTCGGCCGCGTAGCGCAGCGGCAGGTGCGCCACCGGCGCCTCGAAGCGCAGCGCCTCCTCGATCAGATCGGTCCACGCCGCACCGCCGCCGGTCACCTGGGCGCGCTGATCGTCGCGGGTCAGCAGCGCGAAGATGGCCTGGTCGAGCAGGTTCACCGTGGTCTCGTGCCCCGCGCTGATGACAAGCAGCAGCGTGTCGATCAATTCCTGTTCGGTCAGCTGCGAACCGTCGTCCTCGTCGCGGTGCGAGATCAGCAGGCTGGTCATGTCGTCACCGGGCGTCTCGCGCCGGTAGGCGACGAGCTCCCCCAGGATCCGGTACATCTCCATATAGTTGGCCTGGGACTCCTCCGGGCCGAGCGAGGTGTCGAAGATACCGTCGACGCACGTGCGCAGACCGGCGTTCAGGGATTCCGGAACACCCATCAGCGCGCTGATCACTTGAATCGGCAGCGGATAGGCGAAACCCTCGCGCAGGTCCACCGCCTCGCCCGCGGGGGCCGCCGCCAGCTCGGCCAGCAGATTCGCGGTGATCTCCTCGATCAACGGACGCATCGCCTGGGTGCGGCGGTGCGTGAACGCGGGCGCGACCAGCTTGCGCAGCCTGCGATGATCGGCGCCGTACGCGGTGAACATGTTGTTCACCGCCACCCACAGGAACAACGGCCAGTCCTGCGGTATCTCCCCGTTGATGAACGCGGGCCAGTGCTGCCTGGCGTCCTTGGACACCCTGGGGTCGGCCAGCAGGCGCTTGAGCAGATCGGCATCGGTCACCGACCACGCACGCACGCCGCCGGGCAGCTCGACGAGGGTGACCGGTCCACGCGCACGGAGTCGAGCGGACTCGCCCTGGATATCGGTGCCCGTCAGGTCTAGTACTAGGGGCTGTGTGTCCATTGGATCTCCTTAAAGCACTGTCAACGGAGGGGATTTCGGAAAGACGACGGGTAGGGACACCAGGGCGCGGTGGAACGGACCGGGCCGCCAGGTCAATTGGTCCGGCGCGACGGCCAAACTCAGTTCGGGAAGCGCGTCGAGGAGTTGATCAATGGCGTCTTGCACCACCAGGTAGGCGGCCGACCGGGCAGGGCAGGCATGGGGCCCGACACTCCAGGCCAGATGCGCGCGGCTGTCGGTGCGTCCGCCGACGCCGATCGCCGGGTCGTTGTTACAGCCCGTCATGCTGATCACGACCGGTTGGTGCGCGGGCAACCACACCCCGTCGATGAGGATCGGCTGCTTCGGATAGCTGACGCAATAGTTGGCCATCGGCGGATCGTTGAACAAGACCTCGTCGAGGGCGTCGCGAGTCGAAAGGCTGCCGCCGAGAAAGTCTCCCGCGAACCGGTCGTCGGTGAGCATCACCCGCAGGGTGTTGACGATCAGGTTCTGCTGCGGCTCGATGCCCGCGCCGTACAAGGTGACCAGCTGGTGGATCATCTCCACGTCGTCCAGACCAGCGGGATGTCGCAGCAGCCGGGAGGTGACGTCGTCGCCCGGATCCTTCCGCTTCATCTGCACCAGCTCGAACAGCGCGTCGGTGAGCATCGCGTTGCCCTTGTCCGCATTGACGCCTTCGAAGATGGCGGCCATGCCGGTCGCGACCTGCTGCCCGATATCCGGCGGGCAGCCGAGCATGGAATTGAGCACCGCGAACGTGAGCGGGAAAGCGTACTGGCTGATCAGATCCGCGGCGCCGTCCTGGCAGAAGGCGTTGATCAACGGGATGGCGATCTGCTCGACCGTGCTGTGCAGGGCGTGCAGATCGATCTCCGCGATGCTGGCGATGTTCGCCTGCCGGTAGCGCAGGTGTTCCAGGCCCGCGCTGCGCAACGCGTTCGGCCGCCACTCGAGCATCGGCAGGATCGGGCACTCGCCGGGAATGCCCTTCTGCCAGGTGCGCGGGTCGGCCGGGAAATGGTCGGGGTCATTGAGAACGCGCAGTGCGGTGTGGTAGCCGATCACCAAGGTGGCGGGCACACCGGGCGACAGCTCCACCGGAACGAGCGGACCGTACTTGCGGCGCATATCGCGGTAGGCCCGATGGGGATCGGCGGCGTACTCCTCCGAATACAGCGCGTATCGGGGCCCGTCGGTGTCGATCGGCGAACCGTGCTGGACAGGGCAACCGCTCGGGGAGGCGGGCGGCGGGAAGTGTGGCGTGGTCACGAAGGTAACTCCAGAAACGAACAGACAGCCGGCGACCGCGGTCGAGCATGCGGGCACGCGCTCCGGTCACGGACGCCGACTCGGTACAGGCGTATCGAGGTGCCAGGTCGATCGGCGGGTACCTCGATGTACACGCCCCTGGGTGATTGTCTCCCTTCTGAATCGGTATGCGGCGGTCCCCGCCGAGCGGATCGCAGCTATGACGCCGACGGTCCTCGAGGGTCCGGGAATACGTTCAACGGAGGGGATGCCGGGAAGACGACCGGGAGCGCGGCCAGCGCCCGTTGGAACGGACCCGGCCGCCAGACCAGCTCCTCGGCACCGACCGCGAGCCGCATCTCGGGCAGGGCATCGAGCAACTGGTCGATGGCGTCCTGGACGATCAGATAGGCGACCGACCTGGCCGGGCAGGCGTGCGGACCGACACTCCAGGCGAGGTGCGCTCGGTTGTCGGTGTACGCACCCGTGTTGATCTGGGGGTCGTTATTGCAGGCGGTCATGCTGACGACCACGGGCTGGTGCGCCGGCAGCCAGACACCGTCGATCAGCATCGGCTGCCGCGGGAACGTGATGCAGTAGTTCGAGAGCGGTGGATCGGTGAACAACACCTCGTCCAGCGCGTCCCGGGTCGAGAGGCTGCCACCGAGAATGCCGCCCGCGAATCGCTGGTCGGTGAGCATCAGCCGAAGGGTGTTGATGATCAGGTTCTTCGTGGGCTCGATACCGGCGCCGTATACGCACAGCACCTGGTGAATCATCTCTTCGTCATCGAGCCCGGCCGGATGCCGCAGCAGCCCCGTGACGATGTCGTCGCCGGGCTGGGTTCGCTTGAGCGCGACCAGATCCGCCATCGCCGAAGCGAACATCGCATTGCCCTGCTCGGCCTCGATGCCTTCGAACATCGCGGCCATGCCCGTCGCCGCCCGCTGCCCGATGTCCGGCGGGCAGCCGAGCATGGCGTTGATCACCGCGAAGGCCAGCGGGAACGCGTACTGAGTGACCAGGTCGGCGGAACCTTCGCCGCAGAATGTGTTGATCAGTGGAACCGCGATCTGCTCGACCGTGGCGCGCAGACCGAACAGGTCGATCTCTTCGATGCCCGCGACGGTGGCCTGCCGGTAGCGAGTGTGCGCCGCCCCGGTGGTGCGGATCGCGGCCGGACGCCACTCCAGCATCGGCAGGACCGGGCAGTCACTGGGCACCGTCGTCTGCCAGGTGCGCGAGTCGGCCGGAAAGTGGTCGGGATCGTTCAGGATGCGCAGCGCGGTGTGATAGCCGATCACCAGCGTCGCCGGTACACCAGGCGCTAGTTCCACCGGCACCAGCGGCCCGTACCGGCTGCGCATCTCCCGGTAGACACGGTGCGGGTCCGCGGCGAATTCCTCCGCGTACAGCGCGACGCGCGGGCCGTCGGTATCGATCGGCGAACCGTGCTTGACAGGGCAGCCGTTCGCGGCGGCCGTAGTGTGCGGCGAGAACTGTGGCGTGGTCAAAAACGTGACTCCAAAACGGGGACAGAACGTTCGACGAGCATGGTCGGAAAGCGCGCGGCACGTGCCTCGGTCACGTGCATCGAAGTGGTCGATGTGGTGGATCCGGCCTGATGACGCATTCGCCTGGGACACAGCATATCTCGCGCCCAGAACAGCAATACGGGTCGAGACGCTGCCTTCACTCCCGCGCCCGGGTAACAGACCCGCACCCGCGTCTCCCACCGGGGTTACGCGGGTTTCGGTCTGGCACGTCATGTCAGCGAGGTTCGTGGTCGCGGTGCGTAATTCGATGCCGGCCGGTCGGGACTACCGCTCCGCCGCCAGGAACACCGGCAGTTCGGAGTGTCCACTGGAGATGCGGGGGCCATCGGTGTCGATCGGCGATCCGTGCGCGACCGGACAGCCACCTGCCGCCATACGGGTGGTGAGCCTCGACGAGGACTGGGGCATGGTCAAAGACGAGACTCCAAACGGTGGAACAAGAATTCGACGAGCGTGATCAGCGAACGCAGGCAGGTGCCACGGTCCCGCGCGTCCAGCGACGTCAGCGGTGTGCCGGGTTCCAGGTCGAGGGCATCGCGCACCTCGTCGAGCGGGTAATGCCGTGAGCCTTCGAACTGGTTGACCGCCACCGAATACGGGACACCGCGTTCTTCGAGCACCGAGAGAACTTCGTCGGACTTCTCGATGCGGCGGGTGTCGACCAGCACCAGCGCGCCGAGGGCACCGCGGGCCAGCTCCTCCCACAAGGGGACGAAACGCTGCTGGCCCGGCGTGCCGAACAGATAGAGCGCGAGTTTGGGGCTGAGGGTGATGCGGCCGAAGTCCATCGCGACGGTGGTCTGCGACTTGCCGGGCAGCCCGGCCATGTCGTCGACGCCGACACTGGCTTCGGTGATGGTCTCCTCCGTGCGCAGCGGCTTGATCTCCGAGACGCTGCTCACGAACGTGGTCTTGCCGACACCGAAATTGCCCGCGACCAACAGTTTCACCGACCGCGTCACGGTCTCGGGCACGTAGTCGACGGAGCGATCAGACGGCGAGAGCACGGAGCCCATTGAGTACCTCCTCCAGCAGAGCGATCTCCGGCAGGGACTCGGCCGGGGTTGGAGTGACCAGATGTCCGCCGTCCATCAGGTCGGACGCGACGATCTTGACAACGGATGGCGGCAGGTCGAGGTACGCAGCGATCTCGGCGATCGACAGCGCACCCCGACGACTGCACAGGGCCATGACCCGGCGCGCATCGGGCGACGCGCCGGGGAGTGGATCTTTGGCGGTCAGGACCAAAGTGACCAGGTCCAGCTCGCGAGTGGGACGGGTGCGTCCTCCGGTGCGCACGTAAGCCCGGACCAGGTCCGGATCGCGCCGCGGCTTACTCATGACGGTACCTCGCCGTTACCCGGGTCCGTACTGCCCAGCGGCGCGGTGCCGGTGACTCGCTCGCCGCACTCGATCATGGCATTTCGCCGCCGTCTACGCGCCTGCGCGGCTGGCTGCCGAGCTCGCGTCCGACCCGGCCTGCCAGCTCGTTCATCCGGTGCGCGATGAGGGCCACATCGATGTCGTTGGTGGTCGCGACGCCGAGTAGCGCGCCCTCCCCCGCGGCGGTGATCAGGATCATTCCCTGGTCGTACTCGGTGATGTTCTGCCGCACACCGTTGGTGGCATCACCGCAGAACTCGCCCAGCGCCTTGCCGAGCGAGCGCAGGCCGGAGGCGGCGGCGGCGAAACGTTCCGACTCGTCGCGGGTGATCCCCGTGGAGTGCGCGATCCGCAGGCCGTCCTCGGACAGCAATACCGCGAATCTGACCCCGGCGATACTGAGATCTTCGAGTAGCCAGCCCAGTTTGTTGCTGCTGTCGGTCATGGGTGTGGCCATCAGGATGTCATCCCTTCCGTGTCATCGGATGCGGCGGCGCGGCCGCTCTTGGAACCCGTCTGCCAAGCTGCGGCGATCTCGGGGCGAGCGAGACCGGGTTCGGTGCGCGGCCCGACCGGGGCCAACGCGACCGTTCGGCGGCGTCGCTTCGGTAGGCCGCCGCTGGTGATCTCGTGCACCGCGGGCGACTGCTCGTCCTCGGCGGACCGCTCGCTCGGCGCGTCCGGAGCCGGAACCGTGACCGGGTCGGGTTGTGCCTCCACCACGGGCGCGACCTCCTGGACGTTCTGCGGGGTGACCAGCAGCGACTCCGGGATGTAGACCATCGCGCGCATGCCGCCGTAGACGTTCGGGCCGTCGATGTAGACGGTGAAGCCGTAGCGGCGCGCCAGCGCGGCGATACCCGGGAAGCCGACCTTCGGCGACGGGCCGAGCTGGTGGATGTCGACGGGGCGCTCGTGCGCGAGAACCTGGCGTGCCTCCTCCATCTGCTCGGCGTTCATCCGCACGCCGGCGTCATCGATGATCACGGTGACGCCGTGGTGGCCCTCCTGGAAGCTGACGTCCACGTGGGAGGTCGGCGGGGAATACCGCAACGCGTTGTCGAGCAAGGTCGCCAGCGTGTGCACCAGCGGTTCCACCGCACGGCTGATCACCACGCGATCGAGCTGGGCCGGCCGCACGCGCAGGTATTCGCGGACGCGGCCGATGGCGCCGCCGATCACGTCGGTCAGCGTCTGCGCGGGCCAGCGACGGCCGGGCAGGCCACCACAGACGATCACGTAGGACTGCGCCTGACGGATCATCTGCTGCACGGTGTGGTCGATCCGGGTAAGGGTTTCGTACACCTGGTCATCGCGGTGTTCGCGCAGCGCGGCGCTGACCACCTGGCTGACGTCGGCGCCGAGGCTGACCACGGAGGTACCGAACGAGCGGACCGCGGCACTGGACGCCTGGCGTGACGCGGCGGCGACCTCGTTACGCGCGGCGTCCTCGGCGCCTTTGATCGCCTGCTGCGCTTCGGCGTTGGTCTGTTCCCTGGTCTCCGAGCGCATCAGGCTCAGATCGTCGGCGTACCGCTCGGAGATCCAGCGCAGGCATTGCGCCAGTCGCGAATTCTCCATGCCCAGCTGGACTTCGACCGGCGGCACTTGCGAGTCGAACCGGCGGATCGATTCGGCCACCGCGGGTAGCGTGGTGGCGGCGAACCGCTCCAGCGTGTCCTCCGTCGCGCGCTGTTCCCTGGTCAGAGCCTCGACTTTGACCCGTTGAGCCTTGGCATACTGTACTGCGTACAACGCCCCCGCTACGGCGATCACCACAGCGACGGCGAGGATCCATGAAAGCACCACGGCGATATCTTGATTCATCAGTTCTTTCGTCGTTGACTGGTCTCGAGGAATCGGCCCTCTGCCATCCTGCTTCGCTCGCCTTCCCTCGCCTGCCGACCATGGACGGACCGGTCGGTTGGGTCCGCGTCGGGGCTCTGGAGCCCCGCGTCGACACCGGCGCTCGCCGAAGCGCCTACCGCACAGTGCCCACAGGACAGGCGATTACATGTTTAATCGCCGACCGCCCGAATCGTGTCCGAACGGTTACCAGAACCCGACCATCCGCACATTAGCAGCATTCCAGCGAAGTCTCTGCCGATACTGCAGACAGTTTTCGGATTCTCCCAACTGGGACGATAGATGCCGCTGATCGCGACATAGATGCGCAATAATGCTGGGCTGCCGTGTAACTCGATCACCGTTCGCCCTGCGTAAGGCCCGCGTGATCGGCGAAGGGATGCCCCATACCGGCCATCGGCGCCATCGTGCGCACCGGGAAACCAGTGGACAGAACCCGCGTTCGCCGATAAGGGCGGACCACCGGTACCGGATACCATGCGCCCATGGCAAAGCTGAAGGTCTCGGTCGATGTCCCGATCTCCCCCGCCCAGGCCTGGGCGCACACGTCCAACCTCGCCGAACTCGACAAGTGGCTGACCATGCACGAAGCGTGGCGTGGCGACGTTCCCGCCGAATTGACCGTCGGCACTCAGCTGGTCGGCATCGCCTCCGTGAAGGGCCTGCGCAACCGGGTGACCTGGACCGTGCGAGCCGCCGAACCGCCACGCAGGCTGCACCTGACCGGCGCGGGCAAGGGCGGCACCAAACTGGGTCTGCAACTGCTCGTCGCCCCGAAGGGCTCAGGCTCGGAAGTCACCGTCGACATCGAACTCGGCGGCCCACCGCTGTTCGGCCCGATCGGCTCGGCCGTCGCCCGCGCCGCCAAAGGGGATATCCAACGATCCCTCGACCGTTTCACCGCCCTTTACGCCTGAAAGCTATTCATCGAATTTTGTTATAACGAACAGGTATTGCCGATCTCGAGCCCGCATGCGGACACGCCACCGGCCGATCTGCCGCAACGTCCCGAGACCGCCTGCTGAACAAGCGATCTCGGGACGAATGAGGCTACGCGTGCACCGCGGACGCTGCCTCGGCGACCTCCGGATTCGTCGGCTTGGTCCGCGGCAGGAAGAACGCGGGGACCAAAGTCAGCACGATGAGCACCAGCGCCACCATGTAGGTTTGGCTGAATGCCTCCGCCGCCTGCTGGAGACCGGTTTCCACCGCACCGGGCGGAAGTTTGTCCGCCAGCGTGGGATCGAAGTTCGCCGCGATGGCCGGACGGGCGAGCGGCTCGTTGTTCAGCAGGTTGGTGAGCACCACCGACATCGTCGCCGTGCCGATGGAACCGGCGGTCTGGTTGACGATGTTCATCAACGTGGAGCCGCGGGCCACCTGCTGGTGGGTCAGGGTCTGGATGGCCGCGGTCATGATCGGCATCATCGTGCAGCCCATGCCGAGGCCCATCACGAACAAGGCGGCGATCATGGGGAGGTAGGGGCTGTCCGCGTCGAGCTGGACGAAGTAGGCCGTGCCGATCGTGATCAGCGTGATACCGAAGATGACGATCTTGCCGGGGCCGATCTTGTCCACCAGGCGACCGGCGACCGGCATGGTGAGCATCGCGCCGATGCCCTGCGGCGCGATCAGCAGACCGGCTTGCAGCGCCGACTCACCGCGCACCTGCTGCAGATACGTGGGCAGCAGCAGACCGGCGCCGAAGAACGCGATCGCGAACAGCACCATGGTGAGCACGGCGAAAGTCAGCGCGCGGTTGCGGAACAAGTGCAGATCGATCAGCGGGTGCTCGGTGCGCAGCGCGTGGAACACGAAGGCGACCATCAGCAGTACGCCGATGGCGGCGGGAATCAGCACCTTCGCCGCGATGACGGTCTCCTCCTCGGGAATGGAGGAGACGCCGAACAGGAACAGCGCGAGACCCGGCGAGGCCAGCAGCATGCCGAGGAAGTCGAACGACTCCGACGGCTCCGGCTGGTCCCCGGGGAACACGATGACCGCCAGGACCAGCGCGACCACGCCGATCGGCACGTTGATCAGGAAGATCCAATGCCAGCTGAAATTCTCGATCAGCCAGCCGCCGAGGATGGGGCCGCCGATCGGGCCGAGCAGCATCGGCACGCCGAGCACCGCCATCACGCGGCCGACCCGCTGCGGACCGGCCGCATGCGTCATGATCGTCATGCCCAGCGGCATCAGCATGCCGCCGCCGATGCCCTGGATCACGCGGAACGCGATGAGCGACTCGATGTTCCACGCCGTGCTGCACAACACCGAGCCCAGCACGAAGAAGGTCAGCGCCATGATGTAGAGGCGCTTGGTGCCGAACCGGTCCGCGGCCCACCCGGTCAAGGGAATCACGGTGGCCAGCGCGAGGGTGTAGCCGGTCATCGTCCACGCCGCGATGGCATAGCTCGTGTCGAACTCGCGCTGGAAGGTCGGGATCGCGACGGTGACGACGGTGATGTCGAGAATCGACATGATCGCGCCGAGCACGACTACGCCCGCGACCTTGAAGACGGCCGCGTCCAGTTTGTCGGCCGCCGGGCCGGGCCCGGGCGCCTGGGTATCCGGAGGTTGTGTCACCGCTTAAGCGTGGCAGCTCCCCGAGGTTCGCACTAGCGATTCGCCATTCCTGGTGCCGAGAATTCCGCGATCGCCGTCAAGGCCGCTCGTGTCGCACTGTCGCTCGCAGGCAGCAGAGGCAATCGGACCGCCGGACTCGGAATGCGGCCCTGCGCCGCGAGCACCGCTTTGATGACCGTCGGATTGGGTTCGGCGAACAGCGCGGCCGATAAGGGCGCGAGCCGGTGTCCGATCGGCCGGGCCGCCTCGACGGGTCCGGCGCGCCAGGCATCGATCAGAGCGGCGAACGATGCGGTGTGCACGACCGCCGAGGCCGCGATCGCGCCGAACGCGCCGAGAGCGAGCAGCGGTGCCGCGAAGCGGTCATCCCCCGCCAGCACCGCGAAGTCGGCCGGACGCGCACTCATCAGCGCGATCGTGGCGTCATCGATCGCGCCGACGGCATGTTTGAGGCCGATCACGTTCGGCAGATCGGCGAGTTCGAGCAAGGTCTCCGCGCCCAGTGGAAGACCGGTCCGGTACGGGACGTGATAGACGATCAGCGGCACCGGGCTGGCGGCGGCGAGTCTGCGGAAATGTTCGATGACCCCCGCTTCCGAAGGCCGGCTGTAGTACGGGACCACGGTGAGCGCAGCCGTGTGGTCGGCGTCGAGCCGCGCGAGAGCCTCGAGGGAGCCGGTCGTGGAATTCGATCCCGCACCGACGATCAGCGGCGCGTCGTGCTCCCGGCAGACCCGCGCGCAGATGCCGATCACTTGCGCGCGTTCGGAATCCGTCAGCGTCGACGGTTCCCCGGTGGTACCGAGCGCGACGATCCCGGTCGCACCGTCGGCGAGCACCTCATGGGCGAGTCGCTCCAGAGCGTCGGCGGCCAGCACGCCATCGGCCGCGAACGGCGTGATCAACGGTACGAAGAGACCTGCGAGCGTCATGCCACCAGCCTGACCGTACGAATACATCAGAACCAGTTCACATTGCTATTGCAGAACTTAAGCTCAACTGATGCTCGATGTCCGCAAGCTTCGCCTGCTGCGGGAACTCGCACACCGCGAGACCATCGCGGCCGTCGCCGAGGCACTCGCCTACACGCCGTCCGCCGTCTCGCAGCAACTCGCCGCGCTGGAACGCGAGGCAGGCGTGCCGCTGCTGGCGCGTACCGGACGCCGGGTGACGCTGACCCCGGCGGCCCTGGTCCTCGTCGAGCACACGGAGACGATTCTCGCCGTGCTCGAGCAGGCCACCGCCGAGCTGGCCACGGCCAGGACAGAGTTGACCGGAACGCTGCGCATCGGAGCATTCCCCACCGCGGTGCGGACCATTCTCTCGTCCGCGCTCGTCGCCCTGAGCACCGCGCATCCCCGGCTGGAACTGCGCGTGACCGAACTGGATCCGGCGCTCGCACCCGACGCGCTGCGGGCCGAGACGCTGGATGTCGCGCTGATACAGGAGTACGACTACGTCCCGGTCGCCGCCGACCCCGCCCTGCACAGCGAGCCGCTGTTCGAAGAGATCGTCTACCTCGCCGCACGCGGCACGGACCCGCTCGCCGCGCACCGCGAAAGCCCTTGGATCGCAAGCACTCCCGGCACACTGTGCCACACAATGACCGTGCGAGCCTGCGAGGCGGCCGGGTTCACCCCGCGCATCCGCCACCATGCCGACGACTTCGGCACCGTGCTCGCGCTGGTCGCCGCAGGACAGGGTGTCGCACTGGTCCCCGAATTCGGCGCGGGGGAATGCCCGGCCGGGGTCGTCCTCGGCCCGCTGCCGACGCGGCGAAGGACCCGCCTGGCCTATCGACGTGGCACCGGCAACCATCCCGCAGTGCGCGCCGCGCGGGTAGCGCTGCGCGAATCGGCGGGACGTTCGCATCGGCTATCCCCTGATCAACCGATACCGCCGCACCGGTCCGCGGTCTAACGTCCGTGGCAACACTTCGCATCGACTCGGCATCGCATGCGAGCGATCGTCGCTGAAACGCACAGAGTCCCAACGCCGTCGGCTTGACGGAAGGCGTGAAGTCATGACTCGTCAGGAAGTCTGTTCGATTATGGTGTCCGCCTCGGACCTGGGCGAGTTGATCCTCGCCGTGCACGCGGCGGCCGAGCAGCCGGGATTCGGGTCGGCGCGGCGCTTCCGTTACGGCAACGTCGTCGGAATCGGCAGACCCAGCATGCGGGATCTCGCCATCGAGACCGTACGCACCGGGCACCACGCCGGGCATCCGATCGCCGCGCTACGCGTGGTCACCCACCACCGGATCTCGGTGGACGTGGTCTTCGAGCTGAATGGAACGCGTGCGTCGGCGCAATTCCACTGCGCGACAACAGGCTCGGCAGAGCTTACCGATACCGCGACCTCATGGGCCGAATTCCTCGCGGCCACCACGTCGGCGGCGCTCACCGCTGCCGACGTCGCGGCCCGGCTGCGCCGCCGGGACGCGAACAGCGCGGAATGAGGTCTCCGATCACAACTGATCGATGCTGATGAGTTCGTCCTGTAGAGCTCGTGCCACCAGAGCGGCCTTCGTCGGGGCCGGACGGCCGACCGCCGCGTACTTGTCCCGAATACGTGACAGGTGGGTATTGACCGTGCCGAGCGAAATATAGAGCCGACGGCCGACTTCCGCCTTCGAATCGCACTCGAACCAGCCGAGCAGGACTTCGACCTCGCGACGGCTGAGCGACGGACGCTCGGGACAGCGATTCACCTCGTCGCGGCGATCGGCTGGGACACCCACGGGGGCTCCATTTCTTCTGTTACTGATGCCGAGTCCCGGACTCGTTCAAGGCAATTCGATAGACGTTCACTATGTAATCGCTGGACGTCCGCCAGGTCACTCCGCGCGCCGGACCACCGGGACTCGGATGAGAGCGAAGAGTCTCAATCGACGCCGTAACGGCGTGGCCGCTGCACCGGATCAACTCATCGACAGGTCGCGCGCCGTGCCGCGACGCAGGGGCATAGCAGGGGCAAGGAGTAGCCGATTTCCACCGACGACCATGCCGTGATCGAGCTCGTGCGGACCGGCCTCGATTTGATGATCGAGCAACCCGGCAAGCTTCTCGACGGCGGCCTACGCAGCGAGGACGTGATCAATCGCGCGAACTGTTCGCACGCCACGTTTTACCGGAAGTTCGCCACGAAATCGCGGTACCTCGCGGCGGTACTGGACCAGCTCGTCGATACCGCGCCTGCGCTGCCCGCCGATATCAGAACGCACGTGCGCGTGGCATTGGCAGCCGCGGGCGGCGACCGGCGACGAGCGCTGCGCATGCTGGTGCACGACCATTTCGAGCAGGTCTTCGACAACGCGGCCGGCACGCGCAGGCTGCTGGCGACGGCGCTCGGCCCGACCGACCCGCGGACGACGCGGACGATGCACTCCGCCTATCGCCGCGGCGACGAATTGATTCTGCAGATCTTCGAGGTTCTCTTCGCCCAGAGCGGCGCGACATTGCGAAAGCCGCTCACGGCCAAGAGTTTCTGCGTCGTGCTGACCGCTCTGCTGGAGGGCTTCCTCATCCGCCACCGCGCCGAACCGGAGGCGGTGACGGCCGAACTGGTCGCCGACGCCATCCTCGCGGTGCTCAACGTGGCCGTCGACAGTGCGCAACGGCACGGGCACATCGATGACGCGATGACGGCGATCGAGGCGCCCCGGGGCACCCCGTCCAGCCTGCCGAACGAGCCGCGGGCCGCCCTGCTGACCGCGGCAAGGAGCGAATTCACCAAACGCGGCTACTTCATGGCGAGCATCGAGGTGATCGCCGCCGAGGCGGGCGTTCCGCTGGATGCGGCCCTGCGCATCTTCCCGACCAAGGCGCACGTCATCGTGGGTGCGCTCAAGTCGGCACACGAGAAGCTTGGCCAGGGCATCGCCGACGACATCGCGCTGGACCAGGACTTCGCCTCGGTGGTGGAGCACCACTTCCTGCGTTTCGCACGCCTGGTCGCCGACGAACGCGCGTTCATGGACGCGCTGGTGGCCGTCGTCGCCCACGACACATACGGGGAACCGGACGGACTCATTTCGGTGGAAAGCGAATTGAACTTTCCCGCCCTGCTGGTTCCGGTGATCGAACACGGACAGCGCGACGGCACGTTCGCCGACAACCAGCCCGCCGCGGACCTGGCCGATCTGCTGACCAATGCGCTGCTGCTGCGTTGCTTCACTCGCCGGGCCGCCAGTCCGGAACAGAACGCGTCCTTCGTCTTCATGCTCGCACTCAATGGACTGGGCAACGCGTCAGCAACCCGCCGACCGGCGCGCTGAGGGTTTCGCCGGGCGGGTCAGTTGCGGCTCGGGTAGGCGGTCGAGATGTGGGGTCGGGTGATGCGGCGGTGGGCCATGACCTCGGCCCACCAACCGCTCAACGGGCTGGGGTCGGGCCACACGATGGGATCTCGATCGTCGTCGTCTGCGACGCGCGCTTCGGGCTTCTCGATCACGATGACGTTCCTCTGCGCTGAGCGGTAGGTGCGGAGGGCCCTCGTGTTCGCGCGGCGCCGGTGGTTCGCGACGAATCGCTTCGAATCGGCTGGTCGTCGAGCAGCGCGGGTTCCTCGCCCGTGGGTCGGACGACCACGCTGTCGTTCCGATATATACCACCAATACCACGCGGAACGCAGAACAAACCGATCTTTCCGGTTTTCGACCAGCGGCGTCGACCCCGAACCCGATGATCGGCCCCGGCGGCGGACAGCATGGCGTGCGAGATGCGCTGGGCGACGAGGCGCTGCCGGTGGCCGCCCTGGCGACCGATGCCACGATCACCGTGGTGGACGACGCCATCGCACTGCGCGACGACGTCGGCGCCCTGCCGCGGCACCGCCCGAGTCAGGCGACCCGGATCGGACCGCCGAGCGTCACCGCTTCGGAACGCGTTCGTGGACGGTCAACAGCAGGTGGTCGAAGACGGTCTGGACCTCCGGTGGCGCCGGGGGCACCCGGTCGATCTCGGCGATGATCTGCGCGGCCAGGTCACGAATCTTGACGTTGGTTTCCTGCGAACGCCATTGCAGGACGTGAAATGCCTGGTCGGCGTTGATCCGGTACACGCGCATCAGCACGCCCTTGGCCTGCTCGATCAGCGCACGCGACTCGACCAGTTTCGGCAGCGTGTCGTCGAGCAGGTCCTGCCGTTCTTCGGCGATGGTGGCGGTCAGATCGATGTAGTAACCCGCGGTGCCGACCACGGTGCCGTTCTTGTCGGTCAGCGTGTCGCCGAGCACGATAACGTGATGTACCGACCCGGCGGTGTCGATGATGCGGTGGCGGCTGCAGAACGGTTCGGCGTTGCGGACCGACTTCTCGATCGCCTCGGCGACGTGCTCCCGATCCTCGGGATGCTTGTGTGCGAGTAGCAACTCCGTCGTCGGCGTCACCGAGCCCGGCGCGTAGCCGTGCATCGCGGCGACTTCGTCCGACCACTCCCACCGCCGATCGCCGAACCAGAAGCGGAAACTCCCCGCGGTTTGGGGCGTGCCCGCCCCGACCACCCGGGCTACCGCTCCTTCGGCCGTGTCCACGGTCGGGTCGCCCGGTTCGTTCATCGCGTGAGTGCGCTCCTAAGCTCCTGCTGGGGCTATCAGTGTAGTCCCGCCTCCGCGGCACGCTGGGGCACACGCTGCTGCCCGGACCGGTATCACGATCATGCCATCGGACCTTCTCGGCCGAGGTGCGATGAACCGGTTCTAACTGCCCGTCACCAGGCTCGGCGTCAAGAACCGGGTCGTGCATCCCGGCCCTCGCCGGTAACAGGACCGTTGCGGCGATCAGATGAGCGTTCCGGTGGACGCGGATAGACAACGGTCGCCTCGAGCACTCCGCCCCGAGCGTATGCGGCGATGAACTCCGGCCACCCGCGCTGCGGGGTTTCCGAAGGGGACATGTTTTCACCTCCTTCCGATGTCCCTGTAACACAGGGGATTTCGGGAAGAAGGCGGCGGGCCCCTGGCCCGAGCATCAACGCCCCGACCGTCCGCAGGCGGCTCCCGTCACGCTCGGACGATCGCGTTGATCGATGACCGCCGAACTCGGCCGACGCCGATCGTGATATCCGAGGTGCAGTGGGTATTGCCGGGACGTCGGTCGCCGCACTGCGGCGACACCGCAACGCGCCATTCGCCCAGTTCGGAGGTTGTCGTGACCAGCGATCTGCAACAGGCCAAGCGCCCGGTGAGCGCGGTGCTGGCCGGCCCCTACGGGCACCCGTTCCATCCGATCTTGGTGACCGTGCCGATCGGCGCGTGGGTGGCCGGCCTGGTGTTCGACATCGGCTCCCTGGTCGTGGACGAGCCGGACTTCCTCGCTGAAGGCGCGCTGTGGCTGATCGCGATCGGCGTGCTGGGTGCACTGGCCGCGGCGGCGATCGGGTTCCTGGATCTGCTGGCCATCCCGAGCGGTACCCGGGCGTTCCGGACCGGGCTGCTGCACATGAGTCTGAATCTCGCCGTCACGATCGCCTTCGCGATCGGTTTCCTGTGGCGACAGGCGGGCGATGGGCCGCGTGGTCCGGTCGCCCTCGGCCCGTTGCTGCTGTCCGCGGCAAGTCTCGCCGTGCTGGGGGTATCGGGCTTCCTCGGCGGAAGGCTCGCCTACCACTACGGCGTCCGAGTGGCCGACGAGGCCAGCCAGGCCGCCGGCTTCCAGCGCTGATCCCTATTCGTTCGGATCGAAAGGAATCGTCATGGCCATCGCGGCATTGATCACCTGGCTGCTGACCGCGGCGGGCGGTTTCGTCCTGCTCGCCACCTGGATCTCGAAAGGTGCTACCCGTCAACCCGGCACGACCCAGCTGCCGCCGCCGGTCGTCTTCGGTCACTTCATCCTCGCCGTCGCCGGTTTGATCGTCTGGCTCATCTATCTCTTCGCCGACGAAGTCGCGCTCGCGTGGACGGCGTTCATCCTCCTTCTGCCCGTGGCCTTGTTGGGCTTGTTCATGTTCGCCCGCTGGCTGCCCGGATACCGTGCACGGGCCACATCCGGCACGCCGGAGACCGCCGAGAGCCACTTTCCCGTTGCGGTCGTCGCGGGTCACGGCGTATTCGCGGTCACGACCGTGGTTTTGGTGTTGCTGACGGCTCTCGGGGTCGGTGCGTGATCGACCGCCGATCCCGTGCCCCGGAGTCAGCCCGGAAGCTGGGACCAGAAGCCGCACCTGTGCCTGGCGGCGAAGTCGTGGGACATGGTGCTGCCGGTCGCGCGCATGAGCAGCACCGCACCGTCGGCTTGATCACCGGATTCGGGCCAAGCAGACCATTCGGGTAAACCGGGTCCGTTCGGGTCGCCGGTGTGGGCGAAGGTGGTCCACCATCGCTGCATCTGCCGGGCGAAGGCATCGGACGCCCCGGTCCACGGGATCGGCACGCCCATCAGACCGGTGAACAGGTAGGGCAGTTCGGCGGAATGGAAGGCGCCCGGCAGCACCGGATTGGCGTCGCCGAATGGCGCCTGGTCGAATTCGTACTGCCACAGGGGATGTCCGGTATCGCGGGCCACGCGGCTGGTGAAGAGTGCCGGGCAGGCGAACAGTCCGTCGGTGATGACCGCGGATTGAGCGGCCGCGGGTGCGGGATAGCGATCGAGGGGGTATTCGGCGAGTACTCGATCGGCGTAGGGGCCGAATTGCTGGCGGACGTAGCGTTCGTAGCTTGCGGCATCCGGGGCATGACCGCGCGCGTAGTCGGATTCGGCGACGAACAACGCCCCTTCATCGCCGTTGCTTCCGATGATCAGGGGTATCTTTCGGTCGTCCACTTCCAGGGCGACGTCGAGCGTGCGCGTGACGACGACACCGTCGATGCTGGGCACCCAGATGGGCACCGGCCCGTCGAATTGGACGGTCGGCGAATCGAGGAGTTTCGCGGCGGGCAGCGTCCGCAAACACGCCAATTGGGTCGCGGGATCACCGCATCCGACGCTTTCGGCATAGCGCTGCGAGCGCGTGAAGGCATCCGCACGGGTGCCGGGGACCAAGGGCGACTGTGCGCAGGATCCGCTTTGGACGATGGCCTTGTGGTAAAGGCCGTCGGAGCCGGGTGCGGCCAAGTGTGTGCAGACGCTTCCGCCACCGGCCGATTCACCGAAGATCGTGACGTTGCCGGGATCGCCACCGAAGGCGGAGGCGTTGTCGTGCACCCACCGCAGGGCGGCTTGCTGGTCCTGGATGCCCACTGTGCCGGTGGCTCCATCCGACTCCGCGGCCAGTTCGGGTAACGACATGAATCCGAAGGGCCCGAGACGGTAATTGGGCACAGCAACGATGACGCCGCCTTCGGCGACCATTCTGGAGGGGGCGTCGTATTGGCTGTTGGAACCGGTGACGTAGCCGCCACCGTGGAAGAACACCATGACCGGCAGATTCCTGTCGCGTGCGTCCTCGGGCACGTACAGGTCGATGGTCAGGCAGTCTTCGCTGGTCGGCCCGGTCGGCGGTGTGCCGGGCAGATATCCGTTCTGCGGGCACAGCGGACCGTGGTCGAGGGCAGGCCGGACGCTCGGCCAGGGTGCCGGGGGCCGAGGTGCACGGAACCGCGCGTCGCCGCCGGTGGGTGCGGCAAACGGGATACCCAGATACTTGACGACTCCCTCCGCCGCGAACCCGGAGATCTCGCCGCCGGTCACGACCACGGTGGGTGGCGCCGACGCGCTCGCGGGAGCGGGTGCAACCGCGCACGAGAGGCCGATTACCGCGATCCCCGAGATCGCGGATCGCTTGATCGAGCGAATCATTGCTGCCGGGTACCTCCGATGCGGTCGCTACGGTCGGCAGCAGCGACCTTCATCAGGCGCCCACACCCGAGGCAACGACGTCGGCGATCGGGTCAGCCGCAGCGCGGACAAACGGTCCGACAGGACCGGATGGGCTGCGGCCAGCATGATCCGCCCTCATCGCCCGCGGCCATCAGCCCAACCACAAGCCCTCGGCCAGCCAGGCGCATGGCATCTCCGACAGATGCTACAGCGGGCCCAGCGCGTCGACGCGCACCGCGCAAGCTCGGCGATACTCGCGGCCGACGCCGCCGATCAACTCTCCGAAACCAGGGAGAGTTCCTCGGCGAGGATCTTGACGGTGTCGCGAATCTGGTCTTCGGTATGACAGGCGGTGACGAAGAACCGAAGGCGCGCAAGGTCTTCCGGTACCGCCGGATACAGGATCGGGTTGACGTTGACGCCTCGGCGCAGCAGTGCGTTGGACAGCTTCAGCGTTTTCAGCGAGTCGCCCACGATGCACGGAATGATCGGTGTGTCGTGGCTGTCGCCCGTGTCGATCCCCGCTTCGCGGGCCAGGCGCAGGAACAGCCGGGCGTTGCGCCGCAGACGTTCGAGCGGCTCGCGATCGGCTCGCAGCTGCCGGATCGCCGCCGCCGAGGCGGCCGCGTTCATCGGCGTCATACCGACGCTGTAGACGAATCCGGGCGTCGTGTATTTCAAGAAGCGGATCAGCTCCGCACTGCCCGCGACGTAGCCTCCGCAGCCGGCGAGCGCCTTCGACATGGTGCCGGACCACAGTTCGACATCGTCGCGATCGACATCGAAGTACTCGCCGATTCCGCCACCGCCTTCGCCCAGCACGCCGACGCTGTGTGCCTCGTCGATCATCAGCAGCGCCTTGTGCTTCTTCTTGATCGCGATGATCGCGGGCAGATCGGGAATATCGCCGTCCTGGCTGTACACGCCCTCGATCAGGATCAGCACCCGCCGGTACTGATGCCGGATCTCGGTGAGCAGCCGGTCGAGCGCGGCGTGGTCGTTGTGCGGGAACGGCCGCCGCGTCGCGCCCGACAGCTTGCAGCCTTGCAGGATGCTGTCGTGCGCCAACGCGTCGTGGATCACGAGGTCTTCCGGTCCCACCAGGTGGCCGATGATCGTGACGTTGGTGGAGTGGCCGCCTACGAGCGCGATGGCGTCCTCGGTGCCGAGCAGGGTGGCGAGTTCGGCCTCCAACTCGCGGTGGACCGGCTTCTCGCCGGAGAGTATCCGGCTGGCCGAGCACGAACTGCCGTAGCGCGCCACGGCGTCCTGGACCGCCGCGACGACGGCCGGATGGCCGGACAGACCCAGGTAGTTGTAGCTGGAGAAATTGATCACCGGTTCCCCGTCGATCACCGAGGTGTCTCGGGTGACCCCGTCGTTGACAAGGAAGTAGGGATTGGACAGACCGAGGGCTTCCGCGCCGGAAAGCCGGTCGGCGATCGCCTTCACCTCCGCGAAGTCGGCGATCCGGTACTCCGCCTCGACGGCGGCGGGCCTGGGTTCGGACGCGCTCGCAGCCGTCGCGCCCGGGCGCACGGCGGGCGCGCCGGAACCGGGTCCGCCGACCTGGCCGATGACGTAACCGATCACGTCGCCGAGCGTCGTCGTCCGCGTGAACCAGGTGGGGTCGATGCTCAGTCCGGGCAGCTTGCGGATGAGTCCGGCGAACAGGTCGGTCAGCATCAGCGAATCGAATCCGAGGTCGTCGCTGAGTGTTTGCGCGTCGCGGAGTCGATCGACGGGGAATCCGCTCACCCTGGACAGTTCCGCGCGGACCACACCGGCGGCCGCGTCCGGGGCGAGGGCCGTAGGCCCCGGGGCCGTCTGCGGGGCGACCGACTGCGGCGCCGCCATCGCTGGCACGGCCGCTTGCGACGCGACACTGTTCCCCGTGCCTGCCACCAGGCTCGCTAGCACCGCGTTCTGCTCGCGGAAGAATGAAATCACTTGGTCCATGGTGGTTTCCTCGGTGTGGGCGGAAGTCGAAGGGAGGGTGGGGGGTTCGACCCAGAACCGGTGCTCGGTGGAGAACTCGTACACCGGCAGGCGACGGCGCACGCGGTGTGCCGGTTCATAGAGCTCGTCCCAGTTCGGGTCGAATCCGTCGCGGTACAGCGCGGCCAGTGTCTCGGCCAATTCGTTGCCCGTCGCGGCGGGCCCCGGACTGGGTACCAGGCAGCGCGCTGCCAGATCGGGACGAATCCGGCCGACCAGAGCGGCGAGCACGCGGCGCGGACCGACTTCGATCACGTGCGTGGGACCGGTTCCGAGAGCGGCCTCGACAGCATCGCCGAAGCGGACCGTGGCGCGAACGTGTTCGGTCCAATAGGCGGCGTCCATCGCCTCGTGTTCGTCGAGCAGGCGGCCGTGCACGGTCGAGTAGATCGGAAGAACCGGAGCACGATAGGTGCATTCGCGGGCGACCGCCTCGAACTGCTCCAGCATCGGCGCCATCAGCGGACTGTGGAATGCGTGGGAGACGTTGAGCTCCTTGGTGCTCACCGCACGCGCGGCGAGCGCGTCCCGAATCCGGCCCAGCGCCGTGGCCGCACCGGAGAGCACGAGCTCTCCGGGTCCGTTGACGGCGGCGAGCGCGACCTCCGGTTCGCCCGCGAGCAGCTCGGCGATCTGTTCGGTGCCCGCGCGCACGGCGAGCATCGCGCCGTTGTCCGGCAGCTGTTGCATCAGCGCGCCGCGCGCGACAACCAGTCGGCAGGCGTCGTCCAGGTCGAATACCCCGGCCACCGCGGCGGCCGCGAATTCGCCGATGCTGTGACCGATCAGCCAGGCGGGCCGGACGCCGGCGTCGGCAAACGACTTGGCGAGCGCGTACTCCATCGCGAAGATCGCCGGTTGCGCGAGTTCGGTCCTGTCGATGTCAATGCGCGACCGCTCACTCCATCGCTGAGTGTCGATGCGCGACCGCTCGCTCCATCGCTGAGTGTCGATGCCCGACCGCTCACTCCATCGCTGAGTGTCGATGCCCGACCGCTCACTCCATCGCTGAGTGTCGCCGCTCCGGTCGAGCAGCAGATCGCGCACCGAACGGCCGAGGTGGGCCGTCATGGCGTGGTCGACCACCGCGAGGGCACGCCGGAACAATGGGCTCGCCGCGTCCAACGCCCTGGCCATTCCCGCGAATTGCGAGCCTTGGCCGGTGAACATCCAGCCGACGTTGATCGCTTGCGCGACACCGCATTCCAGGTCGCCACGCAAACGTGCGATCGCGTCGTCGCGGTCGGCGGCGACGATCGCGAGCCGGTGTGCGCCCGACGCCTTGGCGCGATTGCTCGTCCAGCAGAGCTGTGCGAAGTGATCCGGCGGCACCGCTGCCAACGACTCGGCCAAGCGATGCGCGTTGCGCCGCAGCCCTGCCGCGTCGTTCGACGACAGGGTGAGCACGCCGCCGCCGGACAACGAGGGAGATTCCGTCTCGGGTGCGCTACCGAGCACGATGTGGGCATTCGTGCCACCGATGCCGAAGCTGCTGACACCGCCGTACGCGGGCCGCTCCAGCGACATCGGTTCGGCGAGCAGTCGCAGGCCGTGCTGCGCCATCCGCAGCCGCGGGTTCTCCTGGTCGGCGAACCTCGACGGCGGAACCACACCGTGGTGCAGCGCGAGTGCGACCTTGATCAAGCCCGCGACGCCGGCAGCGCCCTCGGTGTGGCCGAGATTGCCTTTGATCGAACCGATTCCGCAGGGACGCACCCGGTTCTTCCCGTGCAACTGCCCCAGCGCCTTGACTTCGATCATGTCGCCGAGCACGGTGCCGGTGCCGTGCGCCTCGAGGAAATCGACGTCCTCGGGCCGGACCGCGGCCCGATCGCACGCCGCACCGATCACCTGCTGCTGTGCCCAGCGGTTCGGTGCGGTGATGCCGTTGCTTCGCCCGTCGGAGTTGACCGCGCTGCCCTTGATCACCGCGTAGATCGGCAGGCCGGCGGCCTGCGCGTCGGCGAGCGGCCGCAGCACGAGCACGGCTACCCCCTCGCCGCGCACGATTCCGTCGGCGTTGCCGCTGAACGGTTTGCACCGCGCGTCCGGCGCGGAGAGCCCTGCCTGGGTGTAGAACACACCGACGGCCGGGGTGAGCACGAGATTGACGCCACCGGCGATCGCCTGGTCGCATTCCCCGGAAGCCAATGCCGCGCAGGCGAGATGGATCGCCACCAGCGAGGACGAGCAGGCAGTGTCGACCGCGATGCTCGGCCCCTTCAGGTCGAACTGGTAGGACAGCCGGTTGGCGGTCATGAAGTACCCGTTGCCCGAGCCGTGCTGCGGCGTGATCGCGGCATAGTCGCTCATCTGCAGGTTGGCCCATTCGTTGGCCATCACCCCGACGAAGACCCCGGTCCGCGAGCCGGCCTCGCCGCGAGGGTCGAGGGTGGCATCCTCGAAGGCCCGCCAGGTGGCCTGCAACAGCAACCGCTGTTGCGGGTCCATCGCCTCGGCCTCGCGCGGAGTGATGCCGAAGAACTCGTCGTCGAACGCATCGGCATTGTCGATGAAGCCGCCGCTGCGGGTGTTGATCGTGCCGGGCGCACCGGCCGGGTCATGGAAGTCGTCGGCGTTCCAGCGGTTCGCCGGAACCTCGGTGATCACGTCGCGTCCGTCGATCAGCAGCTGCCACAGCGCTGCCGGATCGGGTGCCTGCGGGAATCGGCAGTCGAGGCCGACGATGGCGATGTCGGTCATGCGGCCAGGGCGAATTCGGCCGCGATATGAGCGGCGATGTCGGCGATGGTGGGGTATTCGAAGACCAGAGTCGGATCCACTTCCAGCGACCACTGGTCCTCGATCTCGCCGCACAGGTTGACCGCCGACACGGAGTCCAGGCCGAGCTCGGCGAGCGGGACCGCGGGATCGATCTGGTGGGGTGCGCGTTCGGTGTAGTCGGCCACGCGCTCCACGAGCCAATCCTCGATGGTTGCCGGGCGGGTGACGGTGGTGCTGAACATGTTTCGGCTCCTCAACAGGGTATGGACGGGTCAGGCGGTCAGTGCTCGGCTCAGCGCCGGTTCCAGATCCTCGAGCAGGACGCTCTCGAGGCGCTCGGCGAGGAACGACTCCCGCATCGAGCTGCGCTGGACCTTGCCGCTGGTGGTGCGGTGCACCGATCGGGGTTCCAGGAGAACGACATTCGGTGCGGCGATGTCGAATCCGCGAGCGACGGCGTTCTTGATCGCCGAGGACAGCTCGGCGAGCGTTGTGCCGCCTTGCAGGGCCGTCTTCACGCCCTGTAGCACGACGAGCCGCTCCCGGCCACCCGCGTCGACGGACACGGCCACACCGGCGGCGCCGAGCGCGGGGTGCAGATCGCGTACCAGGTCTTCGATGTCCTGGGGATAGATGTTGCGGCCGTTGATGATCAGCAGATCTTTGCTGCGGCCCGTGACGAACAGCTCGTCATCGTGCAGCAGTCCGAGATCGCCGGTACGCAGGAAAGGCCCCTCGGCGCCGATATACGCGTCGAATGTTTCGCGGGTCGACTCGGCACGGTTCCAGTAGCCCGCCGCCACACTGTCTCCACGAATCCAGATCTCGCCGACCTCGTCCTCCGGAAGCTGCTGCCGCGTGTGCGGGTCGACGATGCGGATCTCCAGACCGGGTACCGCCCGACCGCAGCCGACAAGCCGGGTCGCGCGGCCGACGTCCAGGTAGACGGGCTCGGCGGCGATGGCTCCGGCGCTGGCCATCAGCGTCACCTCGGCCAGCCCGTAGGCAGGCCGCATCGCGGTGCGGCGCAGACCAGCGGGCGCGAAGCGCTCCAGCACCGCCGCGATCGTCTGTTCGCGAACCGGCTCGGCGCCGCTGAGCGCGACTTCGAGGGTGCTGAGGTCGAGTTCGGCCACCTGCTCATCGGTCACCCGGCGAGCAATCAGGTCGTAGGCGAAGTTCGGTGCGGCGGTACAGGCGGCGCGGTAGGTGCTGATGGCCTGCAGCCAGCGCACCGGACGCTTGAGAAAGGTCGTCGGCGCCATGAAGACCAGGTTCGCTCCTACGTACAACGCCCCGAGCAGCGAGCCGATCAAGCCCATGTCGTGGAAGTGCGGAATCCAGCTGACTCCCGTACCGGCATCGTTCAGCCCGATCGAGGCGATGGCGGCTTCGTTGTGCATGAGGTTGCCGTGCGTCACGACGACGCCCTTAGGGGTACCCGTCGAGCCCGAGGTGTATTGGAGGAAGGCGATGGTTCCCGAGTCGATGCCGGGCATCCGCCAGTCGTCGGGGTCACCGAGCGGACCATCGGTCGCGGCGACGATCTGGCTTGTCGCGTCCGCGACCAGCGGCTGGACGTCACTGGTGGTGAGGACCAGTTCCGCGCCGGAGTCGGCGATCACGCCGACCAACCGCTGGGTGCTGCGCTCGTCGTGCGGCAAAGGCGCGGGAACGGCGATCACGCCCGCGTACAAGCACCCGAGAAAGGCCCGCAGGAACGCCAGCCCGTCGTGGTAGAGGAGCACGACCGGCTGCGCCGATTCCGGACGGTCGGCCAGCCAGGCGGCGACAGCCCTGGCGTCGCGGTCGAGCTCGAGGTAGGTGACGACGTCCTCGGTGAGTTCTCGCCCGGCTTCCCGAAGGTAGGTGTAGGACCTGGTGTCCCCGTAATCGAAAATTTGCTGCCTTACGTGGTGAACGTAGCTCGGCTGCATCTCGTGGTTCCTTAGTAGCGGCGGCGTTGGTGTCGGCTACTACTGTCCGCCGTCTACAACCGCGCAACCAGGAACCTCAGGGATCGTCCAGCAAACCCCGGGTGGGCCTGATCCCACCCTTGGGTGTGTAGTCTGCGCGCGTCACGTCGCCGGGCCGTCATCGCGCTGAGCACTCTTAGTTGCTTAGCGAAAGCACTTCTCGTCGCATGACGCGGATCTCGCACCGGCGAAGAACAAAGACCCAGCGCTGCTCGACTGAGCATCCACGGTTCGGGAAGCCCACCCTCGCCGCGGCCGAGCACGACGAAAGCCTGCTCTAGAGAGGCTGCGGATTCCGGACGCCGCGGTACCGGACAATGCTCAGTGCGGCGGCCGCTCGACGGAGCGGAGGTCGGCGCCCGAGGCCGAGGCAATGGCGAGAGCCAGACAGCGCAACTCGCCGGGGATCAGCACCGCTCGAATGGTGCCCTGGAAACACTCCAGCATGGACCCGTCCGACCACCGCACGTCGTAGCGGTACCAGCAGCGTCCGTCGCTGCGACCACGCTGGATATCGCGTTCGGTCCGGACGGCCAGTTCCATCAGCGCGGCGGTGACCTGGCTCGGCCGGCCCGCGCTGGCGATCTTCCACCACGGCTGGCCGAAATACCCTGGCTCGGAGATCTCGACCAGGTACAGCAGAGGCATCCCCACAGCGTCGGAGGCGGTCATACCGCACAGACTGCATCAAATCGGACTGGACGAACAGGTGAAACGCCGAATGTGTGCTGAGCCGCGACATCTCTGATCGCTACGACCCGATGCGGTCCAGGAGCCAGCGAGGACCGACCGTGGTCGCCCCGATCGCCTCGACACGGTCACGGAGCCCCCGATCCGCCGTCACGACCGTGATCGGACGATCGCCGCCCTCCGCGAGCGCCGCGGCTACGACACCGACTATCGCGTCATCTCCCGAACCGTCCGCCCGCACGATATGGAGATCAGCGAATTCCGGGTCCGGCGAAGTGACCGCGGCCTTCGCCGCCCCCTCCAGCACGACGACCAACTCGGCCGGTTGCTCCAGGCGCTCATCGAGCCTGGACATTTTCGTGAGCAGTCGCCGTGCCGCACCGGCCCGATCGCGCCACCATCCATCGGGCCGCGAGCCGATGACATTCGCGGCGTCCACCACGATCAGCCGATCGTTGTCCTGCCTCACCTACTCGGTCTTTCCCGGCCAGCAGCCGAGGATCGCGCGCGACCTGCCGCGCGACAGCTCCACCCAGCGCCTCCCTCGCATGCTCCCGCGCGACCTGACGCCTGTCATGCGGGTCGGGTCGGCGCGCAACATAGTCGCACCCGCATTCGGTGGTTCAGTGCACCGGCAGCGGGCTGGGCACCGCCGGCCGGGCCGCTCGAACCGCGGTGAGCGCGTTGAGCCGGCCGTAGCCGTACTTGTCGCTGTGCCCGTCCGCACCGTAGCGGCCGCCCTGCGGATCGATCTTGTCGCAGGCTCCTTTGAGCAGATCCTTCACCTCATGCCAGGCCAGATCCGGATTCACCGACAACACCAGAGCCACCACACCGGCAGCTCCCGGGCACGCGCTCGAGGTGCCGCCGAAGTCGTTGGTGTAATTGCCCGCGCCATCGCCGGAGTCGGGATCGCCCGGGTTGTAGCCGTCCCGGCCACGCCGGTCGACCGTCCAGATGCCCGGCGTGCGCGGGGCAGGATGCCCGAACTGTTCGTGCTCGAAGTCGCTGCTGGGGAACGCGCACCACACCGCCTTTCCGAAATCGCTGTAGACGCTGCGTTTCCCGGTGTCATTGCAGGCCGCGACGGCGATGACCTTGGCGAAACTGGCGTAGCCGTCGTTGTCGACGGACTCGTTGCCGTTGCCCGCCGCGAACAGCACCACACAACCCTTGCCGCCGCGCCCGGTGGTGACGGCGTGTTCGATGGCCAACCGCGTGCTCGCTGGCAGCGGCACCACCTTGTTGTGCAGCGAGTCGTTCGGCCGGAACCAAGCGCCGTCCGGCGGACCCCAACTGCACGAGATGACGTCGGCACCGTGATCGGCGGCCCACTGGAAGGCACGCGCCTCGGCTTGCGATCCGAGGCCCGAGGCGAGCCGGATCGGCATCAATGCGGCCTCCGGCGCCACTCCCGACGCCCCGGCCTTGCCGTTCGCGCACGCCACACCCGCGCATGCGGTGCCGTGGTTCTCGCCGTTGTCGGGGCCGGTGCCGAACACGTCCTTGGGGCGCGGATCGTTGATCTGCAAAGTGACGTCGCGCGGCGCGACCACCTTCCGGCCACCGGTGAACTCGGGATGGTCGATGTCGACACCGTCATCGATGATCGCGATCGTCACCCCGGCGCCGCGTGTGACGGTGTGCGCCGCTTCCACCCCGGCGTGCGCGTCGACCGCCGCGCCGTCGACCATCGTCTTCTTCAGATGCCACTGCTGCGGGAAGATCGCCTTGCGGGAACGGCGGCGGATCAGCTCCGGGTGGCAGTACTCGACGTCGTCGCGGCTCAGCAGCGAATTCGCGATATCGAACACCCGCTGACCGGTGCCCTCCGGCGCCGCGGTGAAATACGCGTTGGTCGCATACTCGACCACCTCTTTCACCCGCAAGCCCGCCGTCGCCAAGACATCGAGACAATGCTCGTGATCGACCCGGTCGACGAACTTCACGAAGATGTTCTCGGTGTACAGCACCGGCTCATCGGTACCCGGGTCCACCAGCACGCGCCCGGCGAACCGCACTGCCGGCGCGGCGTTCAGCACCGGTTTGCGCTCCTCCACCGACGCCCCGGCAGGCAGCCGATACACCTCGACCCCCGCCTCCGGGTAGGCCTGCACCAACGTGGCGTCATCGAGTTCACCGGCCAGCGGCGTTCGCACCGACCCGCTCTTCCGCCGGACCCCGCGCCCCGCGTGGGTCCGCACCACGATCAGATCCGGACTCTGCTCCAGCTCGAAACCAGGATCGTCCTTCGTACCGAAATTCGCCGTAGGCACAGTGATCTCCTTCCCCGCCAACCGAACACCAGCATGAACCTAGCCCCGCCAACCACCCAAATCCCGAGTAGCGCGGTACTCGCTATTCGTGCTCGGCCCACTCCCCGGATGGTGCCCCACCCCTACCTGGCAGATGCCGCAGCACCAGGCCCACCAAGCCGCCTTCGACCTGCTTTTCGGCCCCCTACCGCTGCCCCACTCCCCCAACATGCAGCCACCTTGAACCTACTCTGACTAGGCGATTAGCCCCCTCCCCGGCTCTTGCGGTAATCTCTTCAAGCGCCCGCGGAGCGGACGCAACGGGCTGTGGCGCAGTTTGGTAGCGCACTTGACTGGGGGTCAAGTGGTCGCAGGTTCAAATCCTGTCAGCCCGACACAGGAAACCCCTTCCGACCAGCGTCGGAAGGGGTTTCCTCGTTCAGCAGAGGGCTCAGGATTCGACCCATCTCACAGAAATCTCACGTTTTCGGGCTCTCCCCGTGCGCCCACGCTTCGAGCACGGCACGGTTTCGGGCACGTCGATGTAGTGGGTCTTGGCGACCTCGCGGATGTTGCCGAGCTGGCGCGCGGCTGCGGGCAACCTCGAGGACTACCGCCGCGAGATCTACGTCTTGGAGACGGCTGTTCGGACAACGAACACCCGCCGTCGATTGACCTTCTGCTGATCCGCACGCAACGATGCGGATTCCGTTCGGAAGATTGACATCAAGGGTTTCGGCGCTCAAAATCCCACACGAGGGCCACCCGAGTGGGGCAAACCGGACAGTGGGTCCCCGCGTGGCACGTAGGTTTGGTACTGGCAGCGTGTCAGCCCCACCAGTTGCGCACGACGTCGATCAGTCAGACGACCCCGTCGGCTATCGCGGACCCCGGCGGTCAATCGTGCGGCGCGTACCGAGGGATTCCGCCGACTACATCCCGTCGATCCCGACGACACCTGTGACCAATGCTTCTGCCAGCACATCACGCCCCTCTTCTTCAGCCCGAAGTGCCGCGCGCAGAGATACGATGCGCTGCTCGCGTTCTGCCAGCGCGACGGCGATCGCCCGCTGTTGTTCAAGTGGCGGCACGGGAATCTCGAGGTCGGCGAGTTCCCGAGCGCTCATCGTCGGCGCGACATGTTCCAAGGCGGTTGCCTTGATCCGGTCGCCGGTCCGCCGACAGAGCAGAAATTCGAGAAGGTAGCCGGAGTCGACCTCGACGCCCTCTCGGACGCGGATGCGGGTCAGATTGGAGTCGAACAGCCACTCGTTCATGTCTGCACCGACTATGGCAACATCCTGCACCTGTCCGGCTCGAACTGTGAGCAGATCACCGGCGCGCAGGCGGTATTCCGCGAATTCCTGGGCTACTTTCTCGGTGGTGCGGTCGAGAGCTTCGTCGAGGATGCGCCTGGTTTTGAGGCTGCTGGGTCTGAGCACCGGTACGTCCGCATCGTCACTCGTGGAGATCTGTGATTTGGTGAGTCGGCGCGTGCCCGCCTTGATCTCGCACAGCTCACCGAGTTTGCGTACTTTCCAGTTCGCTGGATACCCGGATGGCAGGATTTCCTCGCGCACGAACAGTTGCGGTACGGATCGGGGAGTGCGGACCTCCGCGAGCGCCGTCTGGGCCGAGTGAGCGGATTCGGTGATCCGCTGGAGGCGCACTTCGCCAGCGATCTCCTCGTCGGCTAGATAGGTGTGTGGTGTCAGCCGATAGTTCTGCGCCGCTACCGCGCTGACCGGTACCGCGACCACCCGTGCCGGCCCGATCGCGTGCTCGACTACGACGCTGCGAGATTCCCCCGGAGCCAGAGCGAAGGGATCCCGCACCAGTGCGGAGATCTGCTCCGCACCTGCGAGCACCGGCCGCTCACGCTCGCGCGTTTTGATCTTCAGCGAGGTCGCATCGACCATCACGATGCGCGCCTGGGGTCCTCGACGGCGTGGATGTTGCAGCACCCACACCGTCGTATCCACCGACGACACCGGGAACAGGTCCCTCGACAACCGGATGATCGCTCGAACTGCACCCTGATCCACCAGCTTTTTGCGGATCGATTGTTCGTCTTCATCCGATGACGCCGCCGCCGACACTGGCATGAGCACCGCTGCCCGCCCCTGCTCCGTCGTTGCTTTCAGCGCGGCCTGCAGCCAGGCGAAGTTCGCGTTGCGCTCCGGCGGCGCACCGTAGTCCCAGGTGAGATCGGCTGCTCCCAGCACCCGGTTGAAGGGGGGGTTGACCACCACCGCGTCGTTGCGGCGCTTCGGTGCCCGCCACCACGGTTCGGTGGCGGTGATATTGCTCGAGACCCGATGCCCACGCATGATCAGCGACATCCGCACCCGATGCATCCTCTGCGGATCGTGACCGGACACCTCGACGTCGACCCCCTGACCAGAGCCGGCCTCGGCGACAGCACCGACCAGTTCCCCGTGCCGGCAATACAGGTCGGCCACCGTCACGAGCATCTCTGATGCGGGTATGACACATCCGGCCATCAATTCCGCCACCGCCCGCGGCGTCGGATAGGTCGACGCCTCGCGCCCCTCGGCGGCGGCGAGCTCACGGTGGATCGCCTCGTATCCCCGCACGCCCAGTCGCGCAGAGATTTTCACTAGTCGGCGCGTTACGTCCTGCCGCGCCTGCTCCAGTCGCGGCAGCCGTGTTCGGTCCTTGAAGTCCTTGACGGATCACCTGTTGCGGAAGTGGCTGTCCGATACGGGGTTTCGCGGCAGTCGATCTACGTGCGGAAGGCCAAGTACCAGTCCGGCGGCCTCGACGCGCTGCGCCCGCCCCCGCGGCTCCGAACGCACGAACCGACCCCCGATCCGCGACATCAACGAAACCAACTCGGCCACAACACGATCCAACACCACACAACAGATCTACCAGCACCAACTAACGCAGGTGTCGTTGCAGTACTAGCGCCGGATTCCGGCCGGATGCGCCACTACCCCCGGACCGAAAGCGATGTTCGCCGGCGCGGTCGACTGGCTGCGTAAACGCCAGGCGTTGCTGCCGGGTCTGCGCACTCTGGAACGGTTGGTCACCGATGGGCGGCAGGCCGCTGATCGGCGGTTGTGGGGTCAGCTGACCGATCAGCTGAGCGCCGGTTCGGCGTCGGCGCTGCTGGCGTTGCTGGTCAAGCACCAGATTTGAGGCGCGATCGCGCGAGTCGATAACGTTCGCAGAACCTCCCTGGAGATGTCGGTAATGACAACGCGGTCCCGCGCGAATCCGGAACGTGGGCAGCCGAATAGGTCGATCGACCGATGCCGGTGTGCCGTTGTGGGATCAGCATGGGAAGCGACTGATACTGGCCCGATCCGTAAGGGTGCGATGATTCCCGCCGCCGAGCGGCCCGCCGGATGGCTCGCGCTCGACCAGCACCTGGGGGGGAACCGTCTTGAGCAGGCGAATGAGCGATTTGACGCCGCATGTCTCCGCACGGCACAGGTTCGGTGCCGAGGTACGCCGACAACGCATCCAGCATGGATTGTCGCAGGCCGAGCTGGGCCGGAGGATCTTGCACAGTGCCTCGACGGTCGCCAAAGTCGAGACCGCCCAGCGCTGGCCGAGCCAGGACTTCGCCGAGCACAGCGATTCGGTTCTCGAGACCGGCGGGGAACTCCTGCAGCTATGGCACGAGGCGCAGCTCGAACGCACCGACCAGCAGGTCGCCCCGCCGAGGTCGGTCGTGGAGCAGCATCTTGTGGAAAACCACCCGGAAATCGAACCGTTCACCGAGTTGCTGTCCAGGCTGGTCATAATCTGGATGGACCTGCGCGGCACCGAAACCTGGCCGGGGGTCCGGACTCTGATAATCGCCCGGCTCGATGCCGCCCTGCGCCTCGAAGTGGAATGTTAACAGCCATTCGAAAAGGTCCAAATCGTGTACAGCAGCGCATTGTTGGACAGACATCCGGTCCAATTCCGAATATTGCAGCGGGCCAGCGGACCATGTTGAATCGAATATGTGACATCACCAGAGCTAATCCGCGACCGCCAAGATCGAGCAGTGCAACCACCTGGCAGTTCGAAGCTGCGGAACACACCGTTTGTCGTCAAGGAAGCGGCCGCCAACTACGAGCGTGCGATCAAGGCCAACCTGATGCAAGTGACCGTGCAGGGAAGAAACGGAAAACGCGTTCTGCTCCCCGACAATTCCGACGTCGTAGAGTTCGTCAACTGCTCGTACCTCGGGCTTGATCTGCACCCCAAGGTGATCGAAGCCTCGAAATCCGTCGACGAGCAGTGGGGAATGAATTTCTGCTGTGCACGCTCACGGTTTTCCATCGAGCCGCAGCGTCTCCTCGAGGAGGAACTGTCGGAATTGTATCGGGGCCGGGTGATCACCTTTCCGTCGACGACGACCGCGCATATCTCGCTGATGCCGCTACTGGCAAGCGGTGTGCTTATCGACCAGTACGAACCCCGCAAGACCTGCCTGATCTTCGACCAGTTCGCGCATTCATCCATGCAGTACCTGAAGCCGGTGCTGGCCGTCGAGGCGAGGGTCGAGACCATTTCGCATAATTCCCTCGAGGCGCTGCGCGAACAGGTACTGCAGGCGAAAGCCCGGGATGAGGTGGCGGTGTATATCGCCGATGGCATCTATTCGATGGGTGGCCTCTGCCCGGCCCGCGAGCTCCTGGACCTGGCCGAGGAACTCGACTTCTTCCTCTACATCGATGACGCGCACGGCATGACGGTTTTCGGTGAGCGCGGCGAAGGCATCTTGCTCAGCGAGATCGCGGGTGATGTCCCGGACCGGGTGATCCTCACCTTCTCGCTGTCCAAGGGTTTCGGCGCCTACGGCGGCGGGCTGTTGGTCGCCGGTGAATGGCGTGAGCGTCTGATCCGGTCCTACGGGCAGGTCTACTCCTTCTCCGCGGCGCAGACCTTCCAAGCGGTACATGCTTGCCGGGCCGTCGTCGACCTGCACAAGGACGGCACGATCGCCCGGCTGCAACAGACCCTGCGGGAACGCGTCACGCTGTTCGACGAGCTGATAGGCGAGCCACTGCCGTTCAGCCCGATCCGCATGGTGATGATCGGCGACGAGCAGGACGCCATTTCGGCCGGCGAAGAGATGCTGCGGCAAGGGTATTACGTCTCCGTTGTCTTCTTCCCAATCGTGCGCAGGCGATCCGCGCAGTTGCGTGTGTGCATTGCCGCGAACCACACCGAGGCCGATATCCGCGGTCTCGCGGCCGCGCTCAAACACGTTCAGGCGAAATATGCCAAGGCCCCAGCGATTTCGAGGGGCTGACCATGAAGCGCACGGAGTTGCATGTCGTCGTCGGCGCGGGGGTCGCCGGTTGCCTCGCCGCGATCACGCGCAGCCGCGCGGGCTATGCCGTCATCGTTCTCGAGAAGGAACGGGCGCGGTTCGCGGGGACGTACCCGGTGTGCACGCAGACCAGCAATATCGTCAGCGAAAACCACAGTGGCGCAGAGTATCCGTTCGACCCGCAGAGCGCCAGGGACTGTCTCGACGGCCGTATCGTGAACGATCGGTTCTTCCCCGAACTGATCTACAGCGGCAAGACCTACAGCCGCATCATCGCCTCGCAGAGCATGATGAACGACGGGCACGACATCGTCGGCCAGTGCCGAGCCAATATGGATGTCATCCGCTCCCATTACGGACAGCGCTGCCAGGAGGACCCGGCGAACGCGGTGTTCGGCGAGCCGTCCGCTATCTGCCGGGAGATCCCGGACGTCCCCGGCGTTCTCGACGTCGCGGCCGGATTCCTTACGCCGCAACGAGGAATGAACCCCGTGCTGGTGTCGACCGTCCTGGACTGGGAACTTCGGCAGTGCGGGGTCGACTTTCGCGAAGGCAGCACCGTCACCACCATCGACCGCCGCGCTGACGGCCGGTACCTCGTCGAATACACCTCGGCGGACGGCTCCGCGGAATCCCTGATCGCCGACCAGGTGAGCCTGTGCGCGGCGACCGCCGCCTTCGGGATGGCCAGGAAGCTGAACCCGGCACTGAACTTCCCCCGGCTGTTCATGGCGCTGCGGGAAATCCTCTATGTGGATCTGCCCGACGGCACGGACAAGAACTTCACCTGCCTGAAGCTCGAGGATTCCTACGGTGGCATGCTCAGCCCGCTCAACGAGCACTGCGCAATGATCTACCATCCGCCTGCCGCGCACATCATGAACGTCGTGATGAATCCGGAAACCTGCGAATTCCCGGTCGAATACAGGCAGTATCTCACCGCGGGCCATCCGGAAATGGAGGAGCGAGCCGCGCGGACCCTGACCAGGCTACGTGACTTCTATCCGGAGCTCGCCCGGTCGGAAATCCTCGGCACCTACCTGAAGGTTGCTATCAATACGGTCTCGGATTCGCGCATACGTCGCAACATCGGCGTGTTCGGCGTGCAGCCGGGCGCCACGATGACCGTTCTTCCCAAATGGACGATGTGCGTGGTGAATGCCAGGACCGAACTGCGCCTCGCGCTCGAGCACTCGGTCGTGAACGGAAACATCGAGGCCGGGGAGGTGGCCGAGTTGCTCGCCGCGTCGATCAGGAGCTGCTGGGAAACGAGTCCCGCCTGGGCGGATTCCGTCGGGGCGTGCACTGATCAGGCGCGGAAGCACGCGATCAACATGCGGGTTCCAGAGGTGCTGGCCCTGCGGTTCGGGAACCGCGCCGACTCGATCACCGCCGGGGGTTCCGGCTCGCCGGACGGAAATAGGGATATCAGTGAATAAGACGATTCTGATCACCGGCGCTGGAACAGGCATCGGCGCGGCGACCGCGCGCGAGCTGGCACCGGGAAACCGAATGATCTTGCACTACAACACATCCAAGGCCGAGGCCGTCGCATTGCGCGAAGAGTTGGCGCCATTGTGCGAGAGCGTCGATCTTGTCGGCGCCGATCTCACCACCGATATCGGCTGCGAGAACCTTGTCAATGAAATCGCCGGGCTGTTGCCGGCCCTCGACGTCCTGGTCAACAACGCCGGCGGAATGCTCGAGCGGCAGTCGGTCAAGGACCTTACGTGGTCCCACCTCGCCGACACCTTCGTGCTCAACGCCGTGTCCGCCATGCGGCTCACCAGCTTGTGCACTGGTTTGCTCGAGCGGGGCACGAATCCGTGCGTGGTGAACGTGACGTCGATCGCGTTGCGGCACGGCGCCCCGACCGCGACTGCGTACGGCGCTTCGAAGGCGGCTGTCGATTCCTTCACCAGGGGTGCCGCGAAGGAGCTGGCACCGAAGATCCGTGTCAACGCCGTCGCTCCCGGAATGATCGACACGCGATTCCACGCACGGGTCACGCCGCAGGACATGATGCGCCAATTCATCGAGAACACGCCACTCGGCCGTATCGGTGACGTCACCGATGTCGCCCGCACGATCAGATTCCTGGTGGAGAGCGAATTCATCACCGGCGAAACAATCGACTGCAACGGCGGATCCTCGATGCGCTGACGATGGGCCGGTACCACCGACTGTGGTCCGGGCCGTCATGAAAGGGAACACATTCGATGCATTCGAAACGAATCGTCATCACCGGCGGCGCCGGTTTCATAGGCTCACACCTTTGCGAACGACTGCTCGGAGAAGGCCACGCAATCGTGTGCCTCGACAACCTCTACACCGGGTCGCGGCACAATATCGAGCATATGCTCGGTCACCCTCGATTCGAATTCGTACGGCACGATGTCTGCGAGCCGTTCCATTTCGAGGCGGACCAGATCTTCCATCTGGCTTGCCCGGCTTCTCCAATCCATTACCAGCGCAACCCGGTTCGGACCATCACGACCTGTGTCGTGGGCACCCTGCATGCGCTCGAGGCGGCGCGGGCAGCTGGGGCACGGTTGTTCGTCGCGTCCACCTCAGAGATATATGGTGATCCCGCCGTGCACCCGCAGTCGGAGGATTACTGGGGTCAGGTGAACCCGATCGGCATCCGCGCCTGCTACGACGAGGGAAAGCGCTGCGCGGAGGCGCTCGCGTTCAACTTCTCGCAGCAATACGACGTCCCGATCCGGGTCGCGCGCATTTTCAACACCTACGGACCGCGGATGGACGAGAACGACGGCAGGGTGATATCGAATTTCACCGTCCAGGCGCTGCGCGGCGAGCCTATGACAATCTACGGCGACGGCACCCAGACCCGATCGTTCTGCTACGTCGACGACCTCGTCGAGGGCGCGGTCCGCCTGATGAACGCCGAGCACGTCACGGGGCCGGTGAACCTCGGGAACCCCGTCGAGGTGACCATCGAGCAGATCGCTCGGGCGATTCGGGATCTTACCGAGTCACGGTCCGAGTTCGCTTTCGCGCCCTTGCCACAGGATGATCCGACGCACCGGCGACCCGACGTCGCAAAAGCCCGCGGACTGTTCGACTGGAACCCCGGCATCGGCCTCGTCGAGGGACTTCGCCGCACCATCGCGGACTTCTCGCGTCGCCTAGGTCTCCCTGATTCGACGAGCGCCGAGGTCCCTCATGTGCACTGGCAGGTCAGCCGATGACAGCGCCCGAATGTCGCACACCTCGGTTTCTGGCCGAACGCCTGTACGGTCTGGCGTTGTCGGACATCCGGCGGATGAGCCGGGAGAGCGACCGCGTCGGAGCAATCAATCTCGGGCAGGGTATTTGCGATCTGCCGACACCACCCGTGGTCGCCGAGGCCGCGAAAGCGGCGATCGAGGCGAACCACAGCACGTACACCTACCCCGAGGGAATCCGCGCGCTTCGCGATGCGATCGCCGGTAAGCTGGTGCGTGACAACGGCATTCACGCCAATCCCGAGACCGAGATCGTGGTGACGCTCGGCGCGACGGGCGCGTTCGCGACCACGGTGAACGCACTGCTGAACCCGGGCGACGGCATCCTGGTAATGGAGCCGTACTACGGTTACCACCTCAATTGCTCGATCGTCGCCGGCCTCGAGCCACAGTTCTTGACCCTCACGCCGCCGACGTTCACCTTGACCGAGGAGACGCTGCGGGCCGCGCTACAGCCCAACACCCGGGCGCTGGTCATTTGTACGCCATCGAACCCGAGCGGCAAGATGTTCGACCGCGCCGAGCTCGAGGTGGTTGCGCGAGTGGCGCACGAGCGCGATCTGCTCATCATCAGCGACGAGATCTACGAGTACATCCGCTTCGACGGCAGGCCGCACATCTCACCGGCGACCGTGGGAGGCCTCGCCCCCCGCACGGTCAGCGTCATGGGTCTGTCCAAGACCTTCAGCATCACCGGATGGCGCCTCGGTTACGCGGTGGCGCCCGAGCCGATGGCACAGGCGATCGCGCTGGTCAACGACCTGTACTACATCTGCGCGCCGAACCCGCTGCAATATGGCGCGACAGCCGGTTTCGCGCTGCCCGAAAGCTACTTCGCCGGGCTCGCGTCGGACTACCAGCGCAAACGCGACACGCTGTGCGACGCGTTGCAGGCGGCCGGTACGGTGCCGATCGTCCCGCAGGGGGCGTACTACGTGCTCGCCGACATATCGGACTGGGGGTTCACCGGCTCGACCGGAGCCGCGATGGATCTCCTCGAGCGTGGGCGGGTGGCATCGGTGCCCGGCAGCGCCTTCTATCGCGGGACGACCGGCGAGTCCCTGCTGCGCTTCTGTTTCGCCAAAGACGACGAATCGCTGGCCGAAGGGTGCGACCGGATTCGGCAATTCGATCCACGGCCGCGAGGAACGATCCGATGAGGATTACCGTGATCGGTTGCGGCTACCTCGGCGCGACACACGCGGCGTGCATGGCCGAGCTGGGGCACGACGTGCTCGGGGTCGACACCGATCTCGAGAAGATCGGCATGCTCGCACAGGGCCGACCTCCGTTCTTCGAACCGAACCTCGACGACATCATGCGCCGCAACGTCGAATCCGGCCGGCTGAGATTTACCGGTTCGTATGCCGAGGCGGGCGAATTCGGCGAAGTGCACTTCCTGACCGTCGGCACGCCACAGCGTGCCGACGGCGGTGCGGACCTCGGCCAGATCGAGTCGGCCGTCGCGACGCTGGCGCCGCAGCTGGCCGGGCCGTGCGTCCTGGTCGGCAAATCGACCGTGCCGGTCGGCACGGCTGACCGGATCACCGCCAGAATCCGGCGTCTCGCACCAGCGGGAAACAGCGTGCGGGTGGCGTGGAGTCCGGAATTCCTCCGCGAGAGCCACGCCGTTGCCGACACCCTGCGCCCGGACCGCCTCGTCTTCGGCTTCGCGCCCGGAGACGAACCGGCCGAACTCGCGCTACGTGCCGTCTACGCACCGTTGCTGGCGGCGGGCGTGCCGGTGGTGGAAACCGACCTGCCGACCGCGGAACTGATCAAGACGGCCGCGAACTCGTTTCTGGCAACCAAGATCTCGTTCGTCAATGCCATGGCGGAAATGTGCGAAGCGGCTGGTGCCGACGTACATCAGCTGGCCGAGGCGCTGTCGTATGACACCCGCATCGGCGGGCAATTCCTCCAGCCAGGGGTCGGCTTCGGTGGCGGCTGTCTGCCAAAAGACATCCGTGCGTTTGTCGTCAGAGCCGAGGAGCTCGGGGCCGGTCAGGCTCTCGGCTTCCTGCGTGAAGTCGACGCTGTCAACGGCCGACGCCGCTCGCGGATGGTCGAGCTGGCCAGCCAGGCGTGCGGCGGATCGCTCGATGGCCGGCGGATCGGCGTCTGGGGCGCGGCTTTCAAACCCGGCACCGACGACGTCCGCGATTCTCCGGCGCTCGCCGTCGCGGCGGCACTGCACGAACGTGGCGCGAATGTCGTGGTCTATGACCCGCACCCACAGGCGAGAGCCAACGCGCTCAAGGCGCACCCGCAACTCGACTACGTAGACAACGTCGCCGATGCCGTGATCGGCACGCACGCCGTACTGCACCTGACCGAGTGGGGCGAGTTCGCCGATCTCGACCCCGCGCGGCTCACCGCCCTCGCGCACACACCCCAGTTGGTAGACGGCCGCAGCGGCCTCGACGCAGTCCGGTGGCGAGCCGCCGGCTGGACCTACCTCACCCTCGGCCGCTCCCCCGGCCCAGACATAGCGAAAGGCCAATCATGAAATTCTGTCAGCACCACCAATTTCCGGTCGGAAATGGGGCCGGTCCGTCGCCGATGGAGGCAGACCATGACCGGTGAGGCGATCGTTGCGTCAGCGCGGTCCAGTCGCGGCGGGGGTCGGGAAATGAAACCGACCCTGCTGCTCGTCGGCGGTGCCCGCGAGCTGCCGTTCAGTGTGGATCAGGGCGAGGCGGCACTGGCGCAGGCCGCCGCCCGGGGGATCCGCACGCTGGTCACCTCACCAGCCCTCGCGGCCACGCCCTCGATCGCGGCCGCGGCCGATGAGACTGCGGTCATGGGGTTCACCGATCCGGAGGCAACCGCGCGATGGGCGCGTCGGCGGGTCGCGGCGGGCGAGCCCATCGCGGCGGTGTACGCCCTGCTGGAAATGGCTCAGGTCGCGGCGGCCGACACCGCTGCGGCGATCGGTGTGCCGGGCAACCCGCCCGAGGTGATCCGCCGGATCCGCACCAAGGACGCGTGCCGGGCGGCGCTGGCCGCCGCCGGATTCGTCCAGCCCGCTGTCCGGCTCTGTACGAGCGCGGCAGACGCGCAGGACTTTCTGCGGGCGCACGCCGGGCCGTGCATCGTCAAACCACGCGATGACATGGGCAGCACCGGGGTCAGCCAGATCTCCTCGGTTGTCGACCTGTCCGCGGCGATGGCGCTGCTGCCCGACGCGCGGGCCTTCCTGGTCGAGGAGTTCGTGTCCGGGCCGGAGTTCAGTGTCGAGGGGATCTTCCAGGGCGGCCAGCCCATGGTCTTGGCCATCACCGCGAAAGAGACCGTCCCGCCGCCGTTCTTCGTCGAGATCGCACACACCCTGCCCGCGGACCTGCCCGAGCCGCGCCGCCAGGAGATCTGCGAAACGGTATCGGCGGCACTGCTCTCCCTCGGATTGCGAGTCGGGGCCTTCCATGTCGAAGTCTGGCTGACGCCACGCGGCGTCGTGCTGGGCGAGGTGCACGGCCGCTTCGGCGGCGACCGGATCCACACGATGCTCGAGTACACCATCCCCGGTATCGAACTGTTCGGGCTGATCATCGACGACATGCTCGGCAGACCACCCGCACCCGGCCCGTTCGAGCCCACCCGCGGCGCGGCGGTGCGCTACCTGACTCCGCCGCCGGGCACGGTCGTCGCGGTCGAGGGCTGGGACGAGGTCCGCGCCCACCCGGCGGTGCTGCACGCGGAACTCATGATCGAGCCCGGCGCCGTGATCCGCCCGCTGCGGGATTCCCTCGATCGGGTCGCGATGATCGTCGTCGGTGCGGAGACCTCGGCGCGGGCGCGGGAACTCGCCGAAGAACTGGCCGCATCCGTTCGGTTCGTGACCGCGGCCGACACCAGGCGGACCAAGGATTCGGCAACTGGATGAGCCACACCGCCAGCCTGCATCGCTGGACCACACAGGTACTTCCGAACGGTGGCCGTCCGGCCCGGCTCCTCGCGGCCGCCACGTTGGTGAGCACCATCGGCTTCGGCGTCTACCTCACCACCGGGGTGCTGTACTTCACCCGGGTGGTGCACCTGTCTGCGACCCAGGTGGGTGCCGGTCTGACCGTGGCGGGGGCGGTGGCGCTGGCAGCCGGGATACCGTTCGGTCACCTGGCCGACCGGCGGGGCGCGCGGTCGGTCTATGCGCTGACGCTAGGGTTCGGCGCGGTAGCAACGGCAGGCCTGTGCTTCGTGCGCGACTTCTGGATGTTCGTGCTGTTCGCGAGCCTCGTTACTATCGGACAATCGGCGGGGCAGGCCGCGCGCGGTCCGCTCGTGCAGGAGTACGGCGGGGAGCGCCCCGCCGAGTTCCGCGGGTACCTGCGCTCGGTCACCAACCTCGGTATCTCGGTGGGTGCGGTGCTAGCCGGCTGGGGAATCACCGTCGACACCCGCTCGGCGTACATGGTGCTGATCGCGGGCAGCGGTGTGACGTACGCGGTCTCGGCGCTGCTCGTGGGCTTGCTGCCCTACCTTGCGCCGACATCTCAGGGGACCGAGCGGCGATGGGTGGCGCTGCGGGACCGCCCCTACCTCGTGCTGACCCTGCTGGATGGCGTGATGGCGATCCAGTACTCCGTACTGACCACGGCCGTGCCGCTGTGGCTGGTGGACCGGATCCTAGCACCGCATTGGTCGGTGTCGATGGTGATACTGATCAACACCGTCGTCGTCGTCGCTTTCCAGGTCCGGGTCAGTCGCGGCATCACCACCCTCGCCGCGGGCGGGCGCGCGTTTCGCCGCGCGGGCTTCGCCTTCCTGGGCGCCGCCGTGCTGATCTCGCTACTGGTCGATGTCCCCGTGTGGCTCGCCGTGGCGTTGTTGCCGATCGGGGTCATCATTCACACGATCGGCGAGATCTATCACGCCGCAGGCGGTTTCGAGCTGTCGTTCGCTTTGGCTCCACGAAATGCCGTCGGCCAGTACCAGGGCATGTTCGGTATGGGCCTCGGCTACGGAATCACGCTCGGCCCCGCCCTGCTGATCACGTTGTGCATCGGGTGGGGGGTACCGGGATGGTGGATCGTCGGCGCCGTCTTCGCCTTGACCGGTCTGGTTGTGCCGCCGATCGTCCGCTGGGCCGAACGCCACCGCCCCTACCAGCAGGTTGGTCCAGCAGATGCCGAACCGAGCGAGTTGTAGGCACGACATCACCGCGCCGGAGCGGGTTCAAATCGGGGGTTGAGAGACATTGACGAGAAAAGTCACGCTAAGGAGTTACCGCAGATAGTGACACACTATGTGCGGTAACTGCTGAGTCGTCCTGGCGCTATGCGCATTCCGGCCGCTGGCGACTCGGGACAGAAGCACGACGGCGGTACCGCGGTGGTTGGATCGTCGGCGAGCGCCCGATCTGGCTCGGGTGTGATTCCGGAGGCCGGTCACCGCTTGTAGCGGTGCTCGAGCCCACCGTGAAGTAGTCCAGGTCGCCGGTCGGGCGCAATACGACGTGCTACAGATGGCGCTCGGCGGGCACACGGTTCGCGTATTCGGGTGGCGACGAACCAGGTGCGTGCGCCCAACGCCTCACCCGCGTCGGGGGCGTGTCGTCGCGTGCCTACAACCAGGTGTCGAGGGTGGTAGTGGTGAGGCACTTCCCGATTCGGGCCTGACCGTCGCGGGAACGCTGTGTACTCCGCAGGGCGCTCGTGCAGTGCAGATCCTGCTGCACGGCTCTACCACCAACCGCAGTTACTGGGACTTCCCGTACCGATGGCCGACATATTCGTATGCGCACGCCGCGGAGGCCGCCGGGTTCGCGACGTTGCGGATCGATCTGCTCGGGTCCGGCGCTTCCTCTCACCCGCCGAGCACTGCCCTCGGCTACGGTGACCAGGCGGATGCGGTCCATCATCTGGTGTCCGCCCTGCGAGACGGCAGCTTCGACGGAGCTCGGTTCGACACCGTCGCGATCGTCGGTCACAGCAGTGGTTCGCTGGTGGGTCTGCTCGAAGCGGCGCGCTATCACGACGTCGACGCACTGGTCGCCACCCCGTTCACCCCGATGTTCAATGTCGACGACATCCTCACTCGCCTTGTGCCGAATCTCGTTCCCTCCGTGCTAGATCCGCGATTCGGCGGATCCGGTCTCGACGTCGGATACGTGACCACGAGAGCCGGATCACGCGCGATGTTCTACCACCCGGCCGATACCGATCCACAGGTCATCGCCGCCGACGAGAAGAGCAAGGACACCACCGCTATGCCCATGCTGGCCACCGTCACGCCGGGGACCGTGTTCGAGGCGATGCAAGCCATCGACATTCCCGTCCTCACCGTGAACGGAGCCGACGATCCGTTCACCTGCGGATTTCTCGCCTCGGACTGCTCGTCGTCGACTGCCCTCGCCGCGTCCGGACGCGCCGTCTTCGGGCCCGCGGCCGTAGTCGAGGCCGAAGTAGTGCCGCACAGCGGACATAACCTCGCACTCGAATACACCGCTCCGGTCACCGCGCAGACGATCCTGTCGCTTCTGACCCGCCACCTCGGCACAGGACATCCCCGCACAACCGAGGCCGACCGCTGATGTCCGAGAAGACGACCCTCCGCAGCCGGGACTATCACCAGACCATCGTGCGCGGGCCCGACCCGGTCACGGTGACCGCCGCACTCGCCGGCTCCGGGCGATTGTCCGGCTACGTCGCCTACGAGCGCGAGGGGCGAATCCACCTCGGCGCCAACCCAATCGGATCGGTCACCGTCGACCGGGACCATATTCGTTCCACCCTCGGGGGAGAGTCCACCCAGGCGTGGAGCGGCACGTCGTGGCCGCTGGTCGGGGCCGCGCTCGAGCACGCGCCGGTGCGTGGCTGGCGTGCTTACGGGTGGGCCTGTTTCGAGCTGGCGCATCAGCCCGCGGCATCGCACGACGTGCTGGCGCACGTGATGATTCCGGGCATCGAGTTCGACATCTGCGACGACGCGGTGCTGATCCGCACCTGCGAGTCCACCGACGAGCGGCGGTCGGAGTGCCGCACGGTCAGGGGGAAAAGGTCTGCGCCGTCGTGGTTGTCGACGGCGAGACGCCGACCCTCGCCGACCTGCGCGGGTTCCTCATCGATTGCGGACTGGCCTCCTTCAAACTCCCTGACATGATCCGCAAGGTCACCAGCCTACCTGTCACCGCCGTCGGGAAGATCGACAGAAAAGCACTGCGCGCACAGCCCTGATCATCTGATGACTCTGGGAGTATGTGCCGACACTGTCCGGAAGTGGCGTAAACGGTTCTGCCGCAACGGGATCAAGGATCTGGCCGACTTGCCTCGCAGTGGCGGGCCGCGAGCGTTCGCCGCAGGGTCCTCGCCGAGGTCAAAGGCCCTGGCGTGTGAGCTGCCGGCCTGGTCCGGGCTGCCGCTGGCGCGCTGGAGCTGCCCGGAACTGGCGCGCGAGGCGGCGACCCGAGGCATCACCGACCGGATCTCGACCTCGACCGTGCGGCGCTGGCTGGCCGACGACGCGATCAAGCCCTGGCAGCATCGGTCGTGGATCTTCCCCCGCGACCCTATTTCGCGGTCAAGGCCGGCCGAGTGCTCGACCTCTACGCCCGGTTCTTCGACGGGCAACCACTTGGCACCGACGAATTCGTGCTGTCGGTTGACGAGAAACCTGGCGTCCAGGCCAGAACGCGCAAACACCCCAGCCTAAACGCACCAACTGACCACACCCCACACGGACCCGAAGGACGTCGCCAATCGTCGGTGCAGCCGCTGGTGCAGTATCGCGGCGGCATTGCTTCGGTGCGCAGTCATCCGGATCGGAGCTTGCCGCCGACGCGGGCTGGGTGTGAAGCTGACTGTGTCTACTGCGCCTATCAGGTACGGGGCACGAACGCGTCAAGGATGGTGCGGAGGCGGTCGTCGCATGCCGAGTCGCCGCTGACCCAGGCACGGACCTGATCCACGAAGGCGTCGCTGCGCCGGGCGAGGTCTACGTAACACACCGAGTGCTCGACCGAATCGAACCAATTCGGACCCGTGGCGGCACGGTCCGCGAAGGCAGCCGCCTGCCGACATATAGCGGTGATCTGTATGCTCCGGATCCCCTCACGCAGCCGGGGGTCGTCATAGGGCGAACTGACCCGAGCCGGATCGATGTGCTCCAGTGGACGAGGGTCATGGCGAGCGCGTGGCGCATGGGGTTTGCCGTTCGGGCCGAACCCAGTTGGGCTGCAGTGGCTTCCCTGCACCAGACGCTCGACCGCGAGTATTGCGGTGCGGTGCAGGAATGTGAGCCTTTTGTCTGCGGGCAGCGTAGCACCAACCGCATTGCCGTTGCTGCTGTCCACGGCGTCGAGATGCAGTAGGTAGCCTCGTTTGCTGCCCGGGTGCGGATCCGCCGCGGCGGCGGCGTGGAAGGCCAGGTGCCCGACGAAGGCGGTCTGTGGGTAGACAGCGGCCAGCATCTCCTGGATACTGCCCTTCAATCCGGTATCGACCAGGTGGACCACGGAACCGGGTGCGCCGATCGGGATACCGTTGGCCAGAAAGTAAGCAGTGAGCCGATGCCAGGCCGCCCTGAAGTCGCCGCTCCAACGCGCGTGCTGGCGAAATGGCTCGACGTCCGGAAATGCGGCGCTGGTCGAGTTCTCTAGTGCGCACAGTGCGCTGTGCACGAGCGACCGCGACAGATACATCGGGACACAATGTGCCGCATAGAATTCAGGCGCTAGCGCGGCGAACGCATGGCCGAAGGCGAAGCCGTCGCGCCCCTGGAACACAACTGCCGCGCCGGGAGTGCTCCGAACCGCCGCAGTGATTTCGGGCAGCATATCGACGGCGATCTTGGTGATGAAGGGCGCCAGGTACTCCTCGGCGACTGCGGCGACGTCCCGAAAAGCACGGGTGCGCTCAGGGGAACCGAGGTCGAACGAAGCGGCGAAGATGTTGTACGTCAGCGGATCCAGTCCGATCGGAGCGGCGTTCATCGCGCCACCAGCAGGTTCGCCGCCTCGGCGATTCTGGTAACCAGGAGGCGGATGGCCGCCGCTGTCTGTGGCGCGGCCGTGCGGTTCTGCTCGATGGTTTCGATCAACTCAGCGAGCGCTTCGTGCACGACGTCGAGTGCGGCACTCACCAATCGAAGGTTGATGTCCGGTCGATCAGGCGGCGAAGTAGCTGTGACGGCGAGACTGCTTCGCGTCGGTTTCTCCGATGCTCCGGGCGACGCGTGGTCTGTCGGGTGGCAATTTTGTTTCGGCATAGACGTAGAGTCGGTACGGAAGCCGATGTCCGGCAATCGTGTCCGGCGACCGCTGGTGCCGGACTGGCCGGTCGATGCTGGTTGAGCCGCTATGGTGTCCGGCGATTTTGTCCGGCGCCGGTGCGAGTGGTTCGGAGGTAGATGTGGCTCGTCCGGGGCCCGGTGCCCGCTCTCGATTTCACGCAGCAATCGAGCGTGCGGTGCGCCATCTGGGAGGCGACCGGGCCGCCGCGAATCTCAGCGGAATCGGTAAGAGCGTGTGGTACGACGCCAAACGGGGACGGGCAATTCCGGATCGATCGGCCACATGGCCTGCGATGCGGGCCGTGTTGGCAGATATACCCGCTGCGGTCACCAGGGTCGAAGACTGGGACGGACTGTACGAGAGGGTCCTCGCTGACAGCGGTCGATCCGTGACCGCGTCTGCGAAACAGCGTCGTGACCAGGTGTCTGCTGTGCCGCGGCAGTTGCCGCCCGGGGTGCGGAAATTCGTCGGACGCGATGACCAGCTTCGAGAGCTGGACGAGCTGCTGACACGGCCCGGCGATGCCGGTATTGCGATGGCGGTGGTCACAGGGCGACCTGGTGTGGGTAAGACGATGCTGGCGGTACGGTGGGCAGGTCTACGGGCCCACAGATTTCCGGACGGGATTCTGTATGCCGATCTTCGGGGTTGGAGTGTCGGGGGCCCGGCGCGTGCGGAGGAGATCTTGCCGGGATGGTTGGGCGCTTTCGGCGTGGACCCGGCAACGGTCCCGGATGACCTGCATAGCCGTTCGGCCTTTCTCCGGACGGTACTGGACAACCGGCGGGTTCTGCTGGTCTTGGACAACGTCCGCGCCGAGGAACAGGTGCTTGCGCTGTTGCCGGCTGCGCCGTCGTGCGCGGTGCTGGTGACCAGCCGGTATGCGCTGACCGGGTTGGCAGTCCGGTACGGCGCCGAGATCGTGCGTGTGCCTCCGCTGTCCGACGAGGAGTCGCTGACCCTGCTGCGCGGATCCCTCGGCGACCGGGTCGGCGAAGGAGACGACGTGTCGTCTCTGATCGCGACGTGCGCGGGGCTGCCGTTGACGCTTCGGATCGTCGCGGAAACAGTGAAGGCGCGACCCCCTGCACCGCTCGCTTCGTTCGTGACCTGCTTGGCGGACAACCGGCGCCGTCTCAGCATTCTGGAGAACGAGGATCCCAGCTCGGACCCCCGCACCATTGTGTCGTGGTCCCACCAACAGTTGCGCGACGAGGTGGCATCGACTTTCGAGCGGCTGGGGCTTGTCCCGGGCGCCGGTGTTCATCCCGATGCCGCCGCCGCGGTGGCGGGGGTGACCCCGGAGACCGCTGCTGGTCATCTGCGCGTACTCGACCGCGCGCACCTGATCACGCGGAACGCCGACGATCGTGTCGAACTGCACGATCTCGTCCATCTGTATGCCGCCGAAGTCGCGGAGAGCTCTCCTCGCGCCGAGCCGGCGATTGTGGCACGACAGCGGCTGTTCGACTACTACCTGCACACGGCCCGTCGGGCCGATGAACTGATCGAGCCTCTGCGATATCGCATCGCGTTGCCTGCGATCACGGTCGAGGCGACGTCGTTGGGTACCCCGGAGGAGGCGCTGTCGTGGCTGGAGGCCGAACGTTCGACGATGGTTGCTCTGTGCGCACAGGACCACCCCGCACTGGACACCGCGCGCTGGCAGCTGGCATTTCTGTTGCGCGGCTATTTCTTTCGCACCAAACGTCTGTTCGAGTGGACCGACAGTCATGAGCATGCGGTGCAGGCCGCGGTCCGGGCCGGTGACCGTCTCGGCGAGGCGATGACCCGCAGCAACCTCGGAGTGGTGTGGCATCAGCGCGGTGACGACAACGCGGCGATGGCGCAATACCGCATTGCCCGCCAGCTGTTCGAGGAGCTCGGCAACATCCACGGGTTCGCGAACACCTCGGCGCACGAGGCAGCCGTTCACCGACGTCGCGGTGACTTCGCCGAGGCGATCCGGCTGGACCGGGCGGCGCTCGAGATCTATCGCGAGGTCGGAAACCACCGCAATATCGCGATAACACTGCGCGGGCTCGGCATCTCGGAATCATCGCTGGGACAGGTCGACTCCGCTGTCCAGTACCTCGAGCAGTCCCGGAGTCTGTCACGTGAGCTGGGCATGCACATGGATGCCGCGCGGGCGGCGAACGGGCTCGGATGGCTGTATCTGCGCGCCGGGCAACCCCGCGCGGCCGACGAGGCGTTTCGCGACGCGATCGAATCCGACGCCCGATCGGTTGGTCGGTTCGAGACGGCGATGGCGTTGCGTGGGTTGGGCGCGGTGGCGGTCTCAGGAGGTCGGATCCTGGATGCGAGGCGGTATTGGGCCGAGTCGCTCGAGATGCTCGAGGCGATGGGTTCACCCCGGGCCGCCGAGGTACGCGCCGATCTGGCCGGGTTACCTCCGGTGTGAGGAGATCGCTCAGCCGTCCTGATCGAGGCGCTCGGCGATCCACTGGTGTATCAGGTTCGCGACCTGCACATCGTGCGGGCCGACATCCCCGGTTTCGGCGGCGTCGGCCAATCCCTCGTAGGCATCCTGAGCGAGTTCTGCGGCGGCTTCGAGTTGCCCGTCGAGGTGATCGGCGAAGGCCAGCGCGTAGGCCAGATAGCTGCGTGCGACCAGGGTGCGCGGGTCCTCGTCGCCGAAGGCCTCGGCGCGATGTCCGTGCAGTGCCATCGCCGCTTCGATCAGGTCGATCTCGTCATCGACTCCATCGCCAGCGAGGCGGACACCATTGGCGGTGACGGTCTCCGGCAGGTCGGCAAGCTCGCTGTCCGCAGCGGTGCCACCGCGCAAGCGCCCGCGCATGAGATTCGCCAGCGTCCCCATGGTGTCGCGATGATCGGGGCCTTGGTTTTCGAGACGACGCCACAGCAGCAAGTCGAAGGTGTCACCGGTCTCGCTCATCGATCTCCTCCTGCACGATCAGCATGTTCTCCATGGCATCCAGTGTGTCGGGATGGTCGAGCCCCAGTGTCCGTGAGCGCCGCTCGTAGACGTCGGTGATGATCGGCAAGGCGCGCTCGCGGTCCCCCAGCGCCCGATAACTCAACCCGAGACCGTGGAGTGCGTCCAAGGCGTCCCGGTCGTCTGGTCGGGCGACAGCAGACCAACGGTCGCAAGCCGCGATCCACAGGCGGTGCGCGACACGTCGATGGAAACGTCGCTGCTCCGGCGAGTGACCGAGGTGGCCGCGGTAGATGGCGAGGTTATTCCAGGCGACCAGCGTTTCACGGTGCATGGGCCCGAGCCGACGGTGACGTCGCCGTCCTCGGTAGACCTCCACCTGCATGTCGTATGCCTCGTCGTGGTGGCCCATCTTGTGTTGTAGGACGGCGAGATTGTTCAGTGCGGTCAGTGTCTCGGGAGCGTCCTTACCGCATTCGGCCGTCAGCAGGTCTACCAGCTGGTGCTCGAGGGTCGACGCGGTTGTGTATTCGCCGGAGTATTCGTGCGCCACGGCCAGCCCATTGAGAGCGACACAGTGGGTGTGCATACCGACCGCTTCGACCGGACAGGCGTCGTAGAGCAGCTGGTATATCTCCAACGCTCGACGATCGAGGTCGATGTGTACTCGCCCTGCTTCGTTCAGCAAGTGCAGTTCGTCGTCGCCCACCTGCCAGCGATCACCCGCTACGCCGAACCCGGCGACAGCACGAATGTGCGGGAGATACTTCCTGACTTGTGGGTGCCTTCCACTCTCGCGGGTGTTCTCCATTGCAGCGGTGAGTTCGATCAGCCCCGCATCCCGGAACCGCTTGCGCCGCGGCGCGGGTCGAGCCAGCAGCCGAACCGCTCGCGCGACGAGCGCGTGCATTCGGTAGTCCGGACCGTCGGTTTCGAGCAGGCTGCGCGCGGAAGCAGTCGCGATTCCCGCGCCGATCTCCTGCTCGCTTGCATCGGTCACCGAGGCCACGATCGAGGCGAGTAAGGCGCGCGGGATCGGCGCCGCAGCGAGGGTGCTGGCCGCGCTCAGTACGTCTTGACCGGCGCGGCCCAGCGTCCGGAAGGAACGAAGCACGGTGCGGCTGAACGGAACAGCGCACCCGGCAGGGAGGTCCGGTGTCCACTGCGCAATTTCGAGTTCGTCGGGTTCGGTGGAGGATAGCTGCTCGAGCAGCTCTGCATACCCGGTGAACTCCGCGGTGGTGGTCAGTCCTGCAGCGATGGTCAGGCCCAGGGGATGCTCGCCCAGTATCGACACGATGTCGCGGACCGCGCCTCGCTCCGACCGCTGCGCCGGCCGATACGCGGTGAGCAGGCCAACGCAAGAGCTGGGATCGAGTCGGTCCAACGCGATGGTGGCGGAGGCGTACCGTTCGGGGTTGCGCGTGGTCACCAGCGTTCGGCCTGCCGCGGTCGGCGCGCACATCGCTACCACATCTTCCGGGTCCGCTGCCGCGGGGATGTCATCGAGAATCCACAGATAGGGCCAGCCCCGCTGTTCCAGTTTCGCGGCGACATCCTCCGGTCCGCCGACCTCCAGACGTTTCGCGATTTCGGCCAGGTGTTCCTGGTAGCGGCTCTGCAGCGCATACCGTGACTGTGCGTCACTGCGGTCGCCGCTGCCGCCGAAATCGAGTACGAACACCCCACCGGGATGGTCTCGCCCGAACACGCGTGCGTAATGCAGGCACACCGACGTCTTGCCCTGGCCTCCCGCACCGGTCACGGAGACCACGGGAAGCCCGCGATCCCGGGTGCGCTGCCGCGCACGCAATCCCGAGTGGATATCCCACAACTCGGCATAGCGACCGCGGAAGAATCGCTCGGTCGGGCGCTCGCGCGGATACCAGTCCGGCTGTGGCATCCCTGTCGGGGCATCCCCGAACACCCCGTAGTGGGCATCGACATTGGCGATGATAGTGCCCGCCAGCTCACCGGGTGGCAGGCCACCGAAGGGCAGCCGGTGAACGGTCAGTTGCTTGGGCCGCACCTCGTCGGCCGAAATCCCACGCGCGATCGCCATCACCCGCGAGGTGTCTCCGTCGTCGAGGTAGTGCGACGCCAGCAACGCGACGTGCAATTCCTCACGGCAGTGCGGGCTGATCGGAAAGTTTTCCGTCATCAACGCAACCAGCGTGCGCGAGTGCGCCAGCGCATCGGAGATCGAAGCCGACAACGGCGCCCAGTCCTCGCCGGTGATGACATCCAGGAACACCCGCATTCCACGATCCACGAGTTCGGAGTAGAGGGCGTGAGCGATGGCGAGATCCTCGGATTTGTAGCACAGGAACACGTGGTAGAAGTCGCCCGCAGTTTTGGGCGGAGGATTCGTCATCCGGTATTCGTGCGGGGCGGTATCGCGAGACACAGTGTGGGCAGGTTCGTTCTTGGGACTGCGCGGCACGCGGCGACTCTAGCTCGATCGGGAACACCCGCTCGGGGTTTCGGCATCAGTCCGGCTGCGATCGTCGAAGTACCGTCGAAGACGCGCAATCGCCACTTCCGGGTTCGGCGTGGACTTCCGACCATTTCGACACTGTTTCGACACTCGACGTGGACGCTGGCGGCGAACGCTCCAGCGACCCCCATCGAGGTAGGCAATGTCTCACTACATCAGCAGCGAATCGGTCAGCGAAGGTCACCCCGACAAGATCGCGGATCAGATCTCCGATGGCATCCTCGACGAATGTTTGCGGCAGGATCCCGCCTCCCGTGTCGCGGTCGAAACGGCATTGAAGTCGAACCTCGTTGTCGTGGCCGGGGAAGTCCGAACCACCGCTCTCGTCAATCCGCACGAGGTGATCGAGAAGACGATCGAGCGAATCGGTTACACCGACGACGCCTATCGCGACTCCTTCGCGTGTGAACCCGGCAACCTCCAGGTGCTGACCGCACTGGTTCGCCAATCCCCGGATATCGCGCAGGGCGTCGACAACGCGAACGCCCTCGATCAGGGTGCGGGCGACCAGGGCATGATGTACGGCTACGCCTGCGACGAGACGGCCGAACTGATGCCGCTGCCGATCGCTGTCGCGCACCGACTGGCGGCAGGCACGACTAAAGCCAGGAAGGCCGGCGAGATCGCGGGATTGCGACCCGACTCGAAGGCGATGGTCACCGTCGCCTATGCAGACGGGAAGCCCATCGGCGTGCCTGCCGTCGTCATCTCCGTTCAGCACGATGCCGCGGTGGACGTCGGAGGGGATCTGCGAGATCAAATTCTCGAGTCGATCGTTCGGCCGGCGATACCGGACGAGCTTCTTGACGATGACCTGCGCCTCATCCTCAATCCGACCGGCAAATTCGTCCTGGGCGGCGCGTACGCCGATGCGGGCGTGACCGGCCGAAAGATCATCGTCGACACCTACGGGGGCGTGGCCCGGCACGGCGGTGGCGCCTTCTCGGGCAAGGACCCTTCGAAGGTCGATCGCTCGGCGGCCTACGCCATGCGCTGGGTCGCGAAACACATCGTGGCTTCCGGTGCCGCGACGAAGTGCGAGGTGCAGGTCGCCTACGCCATTGGAGTTTCGGAACCCGTCTCGGTGATGATCGAGACCTTCGGAACCGAGCGGGCCGATCCGCAAAAGATCGCCAAGGTCGTGCGTGAACTGTTCGATCTCCGTCCGGCGGGAATCATTCGCGACCTGGATCTGTGCCGGCCGATCTATGTCGACACCGCCGCGTACGGCCACTTCGGCAGGACCGAGCCGTCCTTTCCCTGGGAGCAGACCCGCCACACCGCGGAAATGGCCCGAGCACTCGGCCTCGAGTCGAGCCCGAACCGATGATGCACCGGCTGGTACCCCGACGTCACCGAGGAGCTACATGTCGCGATTCCTGATAACCAGCGCCCTTCCGTACATCAACGGGGTCAAGCATCTGGGGAATCTAGTGGGATCCATGCTGCCCGCGGATGTCTATTCCCGCTTCCTGCGAGCGCAGGGCCATGAGGTGCTGTTCGTCTGCGGCACCGACGAACACGGCACGCCCGCCGAAGTAGCGGCGATCAATGCGGGCGTCGGCGTCAAGGAGTACTGCGACACGCAGTTCGAACGACAGCGCGGACTCGGCGACAAATTTTGGCTGTCCTGGGATCATTTCGGACGCAGTTCCTCACCGGAGAACCACGAGCTCACCCGATACTTCTCCGATCGGCTGGACCGCAACGGATATCTCGAGGAACGCGAGATCAAACAGCTCTACTCTCCATCGGACCGTCGTTTCCTGCCCGACCGATATGTCACGGGGACCTGTCCCCAGTGCCAGTACCCACGGGCGCGCGGTGATCAGTGCGAGTCGTGCAGTCGGCTGCTCGACCCGCTCGAACTGGTAGATCCGCGATCGACGCTCTCCGGTGCGACGAACCTGGAGGTGCGGACGACCCGGCACCTGTTCCTCCGGCAGAGCGCGTTCGAGGACCGGCTGCGCCGCTGGATCGACACCAGGCGGGCGTGGCCGACGCTGACCACGTCCATCGCGCGGAAGTGGCTCGACGAAGGACTGCGGGACAGGTGTATAACGCGGGATCTGGAATGGGGTGTCCCGGTCGACCGGCCGGAATTCGAGAACAAGGTGTACTACGTCTGGTTCGACGCGCCGATCGAGTACATCGGCGCGACCCGAGAATGGGCGAGCCAGCATACCGATGACCATCGCGACTGGCGATCGTGGTGGTACAACGCCGCCGACGTCGTCTACACGCAGTTCATGGCGAAGGACAACATTCCGTTCCATACCCTGAGCTTCCCCTGCACGCTGCTCGGTAGCGCTGAACCGTGGAAACTGCCGGATTACATCAAAGGGTTCAATTGGCTGACCTATTACGGCGGAAAGTTCTCGACGAGTGCGAGTCGGGGAATCTTCATGGACGATGCCATCGCGTTGCTGCCACCGGATTACTGGCGATGGTTCCTGATCGCCAACGCGCCCGAGAATGACGATGTCGATTTCACCTGGGAAATCTTTGCGGATACTGTCAACAAAGATCTTGCCGATGTGCTGGGAAACTTCGTCAATCGAGTATTGACATTCACTGACAAGCACTTCTCGGGCGAGGTGCCGACCGCGGGAACGCCAGGAGCCCCCGAAGAACAGCTGGCCGACGAGGTGCGCACGGGGATCGCCCGGTATACCGCGGCGCTGACAGGGCTCAATTTCCGGGTGGCGGCGGCGGAATTGCGACATATCTGGTCACTGGGCAATCAGTACTGGGATGTCAAGCGACCATGGCACACTCTATCCTCCGACCCCGACGATGCGGCGTCGACCGTGCGAACCGCGGTGAACCTCATCTCGGCCATCTCGGTTCTATCGGCACCAGTGATACCGCAGACCGCGGCGGCGATCAGCGCGGCAGTGCACGACGTCCCTGCCCGAACCGGTTGGCCCGGAGCCGATCACGAATTGAACCGGATTCGCGCCGGGGCTCGGATCACCAATCCGGGCATTCTTTTCACGAAGGTACTTCAGGAACAGGTCGAGGCATGGCGCCAACGGTTCGGCGCCTCGGAGTGACCCCCGGCTATCGCCCGGCCCACCACAACCAGGAGGAAAACGCTTGATTACACTCGAAGTCGAGTCCCGGGTAGAAGAGCTCGGTATCAAGGCGATCGCGTTCGCCGTGTCCGGCCTGCAGGTACCCGGGAGCCACAGCGAGGCTCTCAGCGCCGAGATCGAATCCGTGGAACAGGCCCTGTTGCACGCGTCGAGTATCGACACCTTGAAACACGAGCCATATCTCAAATCCTTCCGTGACGTGCACTCCTCCCTGGGCGGTGCCGCCAAGGGCGAACTCGCGGCGCCCGAGGTGCTGCTGCGGGCACTGCATCGCCGGGGAAGGCTGCCCCGGATCAACGCGCTCGTCGACATCTACAATCTCGTCTCCGCCGAGACACGGCTGGCTTTCGGGGCTCATGACCTGGCCGAGCTGTCGGGGAACCTGCGTCTGGCGATGACTACCGGTGCCGAGCGTTTCGTGCCGCTCGGCGCCGAAGAGCCCGTCGAGGTATCGGCGGGCGAGTATGCCTACCTGGACGACGAGGATGTGTTGTGTCGCCTGGAGGTCCGTCAGTGCGAGAAATCGAAGGTGGACGCCAGCACGACGGACTGCCTGTTCGTAGTGCACGGCAGTCCGATGCACTCGCATGCGCAACTGATGCAGGCCGAAGAACGTCTCGTCGAACTTCTGTCGAAATACTGCGGCGGACGAGATCCCGTCGACGTGAGAAGAATCTGATGCCTGCGACGAACCGCCCGTACACCCGATCGCTTCGGGAGGAACCGACGCTCGCCCACCGCCGACGGCACTGGGACAACCGAGCCATGGCCTACGACGCGGACTTCCTGCAGGCTCCGATTCGTAGCGCCGTTTTGGACGAACTTTTGCACGGGCTACCGCAGGGTCCGTGCACCGCTCTGGACGCGGGGACCGGCAGCGGCCGAGCGCTCGAACGTCTCATCCAGAACCTGCACCCCGATTCGGAGATCGTCGGCTGCGACATCGCTCCCCGCATGCTGGACGCGGTCGCGAAACGGATCGAACCCAGCCACGCCGGACGATATACGCTCGTCGAGGCCGACAACGCCGCCCTGCCCTTCGAGTCCGGCTCATTCGACATCGTTGTATCCACCTTCACCATTCACCACGTTCCACCGTCACGGCAACTACGGGTACTGCAGGAATTCCGGCGGATCCTGGCTGCGCGGGGGATCCTGCTGCTCGCAGACCAGATCCAGCCCGAGCCGCCGCTCGACCGGACACAGATGCGCGCCGCGGTCGCCGAGACGTTCTATCCTTACCTGAGCCGGGGCGACGCACTGCGGAAATTGTCGGAATACGGCGAATGGCCCCTCGGCACCGACGAGTTCACGACACTGCTCGGACGGGCCGGATTCCGTGCTCGGGTGGTCACGCTGAGCCGCATTGTCGCGGCGATTCACGCGACGCCGACAACAACGCTGTGGCCGGATCTGTCACCGCACCAAGCGGTGCGGCGGTCGCTCTGCGGCGCCCGGTGCTGATCCGCTCGGATCGCGGTGTTGCCCCGGACCGCCGAGAGCGGTGAGCGATCGTGTCAATTCGTGCCGGACCAGCGCGATTCGTGGATAGGCGACGCGGGCCGCGACGGGCCAGTCGTTCAGCACGTCGAGCAGCTCCGCGCCGAAACCGCCGACCACCGCAGCGCCCCAGGTGCGATTCACGATGTCGACGGTGCCGGGCGTCGGGCCCGCGGCGCGGAGATGGTGGAGTTGTTCGCCGATCCGCCCGCTAGCCCGCTGGAGGTCCGCCGCAATGGCATGCTGGGCGCTCGCGTCGACGTCGAGCATTGTGTCGAGCAGGACCGCACGGACCGACGCGGCCAGCCGGTAACTCCGGCCGGTCCCGGGCACCGTCTCGAGGACATGCTGCCGAACAAGAAGTTCGACGGTCTCGATCGGCGGGAGGAACAGCCCACGCGCCGCTTCCCACAGCGACGACACGGGCAGCGGAGTGCGCACCACGCTCATCGCCAGCACCAACGGGAACACCACCGACGTCACTTCGCCGAGATGATTCGCGAGCACGTAGTCGTACACCCCCTTGCAAGTGGAAGGTCTCGACAGCGCTCGATCGACGTCGGCCTCGCCATCTGCGTGGTGAAGAACGTGTTTGACGAACAGGCGAAGCAGCGCGATATTCCCGGCAGTCAGCAGGTGCAACTGCTGGAAACGGCGGTCCGTCAGCCGCACACCCGCCGCGGATACGAATTCCCGGCACTGCTTTTCGGTACAGCCGCCCACGGTCACGGGGATGTCCTCGCCAAGAAGTCGCGCCGGAACAGTGCGTCCGATCACGATCACTCGGCTGCGACTGTCCGTCGCGCGCAGCCGATCGAACAGCCGGGAGAGGAAGGCCATGGTCGCGCTGTCTCGGACTGCCCGGTGGATGTCGTCGAGCAGCAGCAGCGACGGTACCCGGTCGAAGGCTTCCGCGATCGCGTCGGCCGAACCCGGCACGGGGCGCGCGGCGACCTCGATGTCGCTACGTGCGACGTGGTCCGCGATCGCCCCGATCAGCGGACCGGCCTCGGCGGCAGCCTCGCGGCCGAACGTCCACCGGACGACCTCGTAGCCGGATCCTTCGGCGGCGATCGTGCCCAACCATGACTTCCCCGTTCCCGGTGCACCGTCGACACCGACGACCGCGGCTCGCCGAAGGCGGCCCAGTATCCCCTTCACCTCATCGGGCCGGTGTACCGGTGCCGGGCTGCGACCGGCCGGAACCCGTACCTCGGGTGTCTGGGAAATCGCCGTCGCCTGGATCAGGTCGCGTCCCTGTCGACCGATGCGGTCGGCGTCGATTCCGAGATCCTTCATGGCGGTCTCCGCGTCGCGGAGGACGAGTACCGCGGCCGGGCGGCTACGTTCGAGTGTCAGCTCGATCAAGGTCAGCCAGACCTGTTCGTTCTCCGGCTCGTATTTCAGGAGTCGGCGCAGCAGGTCTTCTCCGCCGTTCGCGTCACCGGCCGCGATCCGCCGAGCGGCGAGCGCGTGCAGTCCTCGGCGCAGGTTCTGTTCGAGAAGACGGTAGGCGGGGTGTTCGTCGGGAAGCTGCGAGGTCGCGCCGTCGGGCCACAGGCCGACCGCCTCTTCCCACAGGTCCGGCCGCTTCCGTGCCTGGACACACAGGTCGTGGAATCGCCACACGTCGACTTGCTCCCGGCCCACCGCCAATCGGCACACCTGCGACTTGTCGAAGGCGGTCGGCACGTCCTCCGGGAGTTTCATCCGCAGATTGTGCAGCTGGCTGTCGAGCTTCCTGCTGAATCGTTCCCCGGGCCAGACGCTTTCGTGGAGCTCCGACTTTGCGACATATTCCTTCTCTACGAGAAACAGCACGAGGTTCGCGAACAGATGCCGCTCTTTCGGCCGCAGCAGTATTGGGGTTCCCTCGTGGTCGTGGACAGCCCATTGACCGAGCAGTCGAAACCGCAACTGTCCTCCCTCCAGTACTCCCGATGTGATCAGTTCTCGTTTGTACTGGCGACAACGATTTGCCGGGCCCGCCGACGGTCAACAAAGTGTGGCTGCGGTCAACTCGTCGATCCGGTGATCGTCCAACAGCGGCACACGCCCCGCCGCAGCTCGTGACGGGTCTGGCTGGCTCCGCTGGTCGAGTTGGCGCGCAGCGGTTGCGGGGCGAGATATCTGCCGCGAGACGACGACACATGTCCTCGCGGCCGAGCGTGAGAGCGTGGTCCGAAAGTGGGCGGAACCGAACGACTAGAATCCCGGACGACGATCTCGCCCTCGTACCAGCTGTCCCGGAGGACCGTGCCATGCCACGCCCGGAGCGCCCTCTCGACCCCTCGGCCGGCCCCGTTCAAGCCTTCGCCGCCGAGCTACGGCGGCTGCGCGTGGAAGCCGGTAATCCCAAGTATCTCCAAATGGCTCGGATGACCGGTCGTTCTCGCACGGCGCTGTCGGAAGCCGCGGGCGGCGACCACCTGCCCACGTGGGAGACGACCGAGGCTTTCGTCAGAGCCTGCGACGGCGACGTCGATGCTTGGCGAATCGAATGGGAACGGGTTCAAGGGCGGTCGAACGGGCTGATCGATCCGCCGCTGGCAACGCGCCCTGCTGCGGAATCGATTGTTGAAAGGCGCGTGCAGCAACGAGTGTCGCAGTCGCCCGACAGCGCCGATGTCCTGCTCCGGATGTGGGGCGAACAGCGGGCCCAGGGCCGTCAATCCGAGAACCACCGTGCGATCATCACCATCCTCGTGGTCATCGGCGCCATCGGCGGACTCGGTTATGTCGCGGTGCAGAAGGACAACGGACTCGACAGTGTCGTGGCATGGGGTGTCTGCGCACTTGGGTTGTTCGGCGCGCTCGTTTCCGCCAAATACTTCGAACGCTTCAAGATGCACATGGACGCCGCGCAGCGCCTGCGCAAGCGGCTGGACGCACTCTTTCCCGAATTGTTCATCGAAGACGATTGGCTGGCCAACCGGCTCAGCCACGAACGCAACTACAAATTGCTCTCCCGTATCCGGCTCGAACACCTTTGGGTCATCGGCCATCTCGGGATAGCTACACTCGGTGCCGCCGTCGCGATCATCGAAGTGGCCCGTGTCTGATCGCCCGAGAGGGCTGGCCCAGGCCGCCGTCCGCAAGTTTCGCCCGGTGGAACAAAATGTCACCGCATCGGTGACGGCTGTCGGATCCGGACGCGCCGCTGGCCGGTTGGGCGGCTGCTGGTGATAGGGAGTGACATGGCATTGAACCGCGATTCGCCACCCTGATGATCCGTTCGACCGGACCACCGCCGATGATGGGGTGGTCCGATGTTCGGAGATGTCTGCCAACCAGAACCGATCCGGAGCCTCGGCCGTGAAAGTGCGTTGGGCCTCGGCCTGGTCGAAGCGATGCTGCTCCTGCATCACCCAGCCCCAGATGATGGGGTACCTCCACTGGTCCGCGCTCGAGTCGATCCAGGTCGAATGACGATCTGGAATGCACCGGCCAGTTTGTTCATACTCACCCCGCGCCATGCTGCCGACCACATCTGGGCCTGGTCACGCTGGCGGCGACGCCGCCAACACCAGGCGATCAGGGGAATACAGACCGGTTGAATACAGGTCGCTACCAGTCACTACCCTCGCTCATAACCTTTCCTGGAAGTCTCATTTCCCGTCCTCGGTCCGGATGCTGACCGAAGTGGCCGTCAGGTCGAGCGCGACGTGCGTGCCGAGCGGCGTGTGCGCCACGCGCGGCTCGCTGGAGGCACCCGAAACTGCCTGTGCTGCTGGCTATCCCGATTTCGCGCGAGGGGCACCCCGGGGTGCGACCGGATCGGTCGCACCCCGGGGTTATGGCGTCAGGCCTGGGCGTACTCGGCTGCGACGTCGAGGATCCAGGTGATGCCGAAGCGATCGCGCAGCATCCCGAACCCGGGCGCCCACTGCGCCGGGCCGAATTCCTCGATGACGCTTGCCCCGTCCGCGAGGCGTTCCCACAGCGCGCCGACCTCCTCGACGGTGTCGCCGCGGACGGAGAGGAAGAACGGTTCCGTGGTGAGGGTGGCGCCGTTCGCGCGGCGGGTGGTGGGCGCGCCCTGGGCGACCGGTGCGTCCGCACCGGGCACGTCGTAGGCCATGACCCGGAAGCCGTTGTCGGCGATGACCTGACCGAACACCACCTTGGTTGCGTCGGGCAACTCGGCGGGCATCCCGAAGTCGCCGTAGGTGGCGATGGTGGTCTGCCCGCCGAACACCGACTGGTAGAACTCCAGGGCCGCACGGGCCTGACCGTGGAAGTTCAAGTGGGCGACAGCGTTTACCGGCATGGTGATCGGTCCCTTCGGAGGTGATTTCGCCGCCGGAGGGTTCCGGCGACAACGCCACCCTGTCAGCAGTACCGGTCAGAGAACGTCCGCTATTTATGGCAGCCTGGTCACCATGCCGACCGCCTCTTCGAAGGTGACCTCCCGCCGCCTGCTCTCGCTGCTGTCGTTGCTGCAGGTCCGCCGTGACTGGCCGGGAATACTGCTCGCCCAGCGGCTGGCTGTGAGCGAACGCACGGTTCGCCGCGACATCGATCGGCTGCGCGAGCTCGGTTACCCCGTCCAGGCGGTCAAGGGACCCGAGGGTGGTTATCGGCTCGGGTCGGGCAGCCAGCTGCCCCCGCTGCTGTTCGACGACGAACAGGCGGTCGCGCTCGCGGTGGCGTTGCGGATCGCGGTCGGGACGGGAGCGGGTATCGAAGAGGCCGCCGCACGCGCTTTGGCGACTGTGCGGCAGGTCCTGCCGTCCCGCCTTCGGCAGCGCGTCGACGCCCTCGAGGTGACCGCGGTCGAATCGGCCGGACGCGGAGCCGATCCCCAGGTCGACACCGCCGTTCTGCTCGCACTGAGCGCCGCCGTCCGGTCCGCAGAGGAGCTGCGGCTCGACTACCGGTCGGCGGCAGGGCCGCAGGATCCCGGGTTGCGACCGGCACGGCGGGTGCAGCCGCACCACCTCGTGGTCCGGGGTGGACGCTGGTATTTGATCGGATGGGATCCCGAGCGGCAGGATTGGCGGATCTATCGTGCCGAACGGATGGCGCTGCGCGTCCCCAACGGGCCGCGCTTCACCCCCAGGCAAGTGCCAGGTGGCGACGTCGCCGCGTTCCTGTCCGCCCGGTTCAAAGGCTCCGACAGCGCGAACATCTGGCCCTGTCGCGGTGAGGTGATCCTCGACCTCCCCGCCGCACAGGTGGCCCCGTTCGCCGGCGACGGAATCGTCGAGGAACTCGGCCCCGCCCGAACCAGACTGCTGACCGGTTCCTGGTCCTGGGCCGCACTCGCCGCGACGCTGGCGCGTTTCGACACCGAAATCGAGGTCATCGGCCCGGACCCACTGCGTGACGCCTTCGCCGCTCTGTCCCAGCGCGCCGCACGCGCCGCACGCCCGGGGTCATAAGCGTGTTCGAAGCATCGGGCGAGCCGCGCGGCGACAGCCTTA
>NZ_BDBA01000024.1 GCF_001612745.1 Nocardia amamiensis NBRC 102102
AAAGAACTCCAGTCGCTGTGCCTCAACGTCGAGGTGCTGTCCTCCGACGGCGCCGCGATCGAGCTGCGGGAAGGCGAGGACGAGGACTTGGAGCGTGCGGCGGCCAACCTGGGCATCAACCTGTCCAGGAACGAAGCGGCCACCGTCGACGATCTGGCGAACTAGGCGGCCGGCCGGATGCTGTCATCGCACGGCATCCGGCCTCCCGCGACGGATTACCCAACTAGTGAACTTTTGCTCGAATTCGACCCGCACAGGGGAAAGGAAGTTACGTGCTAGACGTCAACTTCTTCGATGAACTCCGGATCGGCCTTGCCACCGCCGACGACATCCGTCAGTGGTCCTACGGCGAGGTGAAGAAGCCGGAGACCATCAACTACCGCACGCTCAAGCCGGAGAAGGACGGCCTGTTCTGCGAGAAGATCTTCGGTCCCACCCGGGACTGGGAGTGCTACTGCGGCAAGTACAAGCGCGTCCGCTTCAAGGGCATTATCTGTGAGCGCTGTGGCGTCGAGGTGACTCGCGCCAAGGTGCGCCGCGAGCGGATGGGCCACATCGAGCTGGCCGCTCCGGTCACGCACATCTGGTACTTCAAGGGCGTGCCCTCGCGCCTGGGCTACCTGCTCGACCTGGCGCCGAAGGATCTGGAGAAGATCATCTACTTCGCCGCCTACGTCATCGTCGGCGTCGACGAGGAGCTGCGGCACAACGAGCTCTCCACGCTCGAGGCCGAGATGGAGGTCGAGAAGAAGGCGGTCGCCGACCAGCGCGACGCCGACCTCGAGGCCCGCGCTCAGAAGCTCGAGGCCGACCTGGCCGAGCTGGAGGCCGAAGGCGCCAAGTCCGACGTCCGTCGCAAGGTCAAGGACGGCGGCGAGCGCGAGATGCGCCAGCTCCGCGACCGGGCCCAGCGCGAGCTGGACCGGCTGGAGGAGATCTGGAACACCTTCACCAAGCTGGCAACCAAGCAGCTCATCGTCGACGAGGTGCTCTACCGGGAGCTGGTCGACCGCTACGGCGAGTACTTCACCGGCGCGATGGGCGCGGAGTCCATCCAGAAGCTGATGGAGAACTTCGACATCGAGGCCGAGGCCGAGCTGCTGCGGGAGACCATCCGCACCGGCAAGGGCCAGAAGAAGCTGCGTGCGCTCAAGCGGCTCAAGGTCGTCGCGGCCTTCCAGACCAACGGCAACTCGCCGTTGGGCATGGTTCTCGACGCCGTTCCGGTGATCCCGCCGGAGCTGCGCCCGATGGTTCAGCTCGACGGTGGCCGCTTCGCCACCTCCGACCTGAACGACCTGTACCGTCGCGTGATCAACCGCAACAACCGCCTCAAGCGACTGATCGACCTCGGCGCGCCCGAGATCATCGTCAACAACGAGAAGCGGATGCTGCAGGAGTCCGTCGACGCGCTGTTCGACAACGGCCGCCGCGGCCGTCCGGTCACCGGGCCGGGCAACCGTCCGCTCAAGTCGCTGTCCGACCTGCTCAAGGGCAAGCAGGGCCGCTTCAGGCAGAACCTGCTCGGTAAGCGCGTCGACTACTCGGGCCGTTCGGTCATCGTCGTCGGTCCGCAGCTGAAGCTGCACCAGTGCGGTCTGCCCAAGCTGATGGCGCTGGAGCTGTTCAAGCCGTTCGTGATGAAGCGCCTGGTCGATCTGAACCACGCGCAGAACATCAAGTCGGCCAAGCGCATGGTGGAGCGGCAGCGGCCGCAGGTGTGGGACGTCCTCGAAGAGGTCATCGCCGAACACCCCGTGCTGCTCAACCGCGCGCCCACCCTGCACCGCCTCGGTATCCAGGCCTTCGAGCCGCAGCTGGTGGAAGGCAAGGCCATCCAGCTGCACCCGCTGGTCTGTGAGGCGTTCAACGCCGACTTCGACGGTGACCAGATGGCCGTGCACCTGCCGCTGTCCGCGGAGGCGCAGGCCGAGGCCCGCGTGCTGATGCTGTCGTCGAACAACATCCTGTCGCCCGCCTCCGGACGTCCGCTCGCCATGCCTCGTCTGGACATGGTGACCGGCCTGTACTACCTGACCCGCCTGGAAGACGGCGCGAAGGGTTCCTACCAGCCGGCCACCAAGGACGCTCCGGAGCAGGGCGTGTACTCCTCGCCTGCCGAGGCGCAGATGGCGGTGGATCGCGCTGAGCTCACCGTGCGTTCGCTGATCAAGGTCCGGCTGACCGACCAGCGTCCGCCGAAGGACGTCGAGGCGACCCTGTTCCCCGATGGCTGGCGCCGCGGCGACGCGTGGATCACCGAGACCACGCTGGGCCGGGTGCTGTTCAACGAGCTGCTGCCCGCGGACTACGCGTTCATCAACGAGCAGATGCCGAAGAAGCGTCAGGCGACGATCATCAACGATCTCGCCGAGCGCTACCCGATGATCGTGGTCGCGCAGACCGTCGACAAGCTCAAGGACGCCGGCTTCTACTGGGCCACGCGTTCCGGCGTGACGGTCTCCATGTCCGACGTTCTCGTGCCGCCGGAGAAGGCCGAGATCATGGAGCGCTACGAGGCGCAGTCGGATCAGATCGAGAAGAAGTACCAGCGTGGTGCGCTCGATCACCAGGAACGCAACAACGCCCTGGTCAAGATCTGGCAGGAGGCGACCGAGGAGGTCGGTAAGGCGCTGCGCGCGCACTACCCGGCCGACAACCCGATCATCACGATCGTCGACTCGGGCGCCACGGGTAACTTCACCCAGACCCGTACCCTCGCCGGTATGAAGGGCCTGGTGACGAACCCGAAGGGTGAGTTCATCCCGCGGCCGATCAAGTCCTCCTTCCGTGAGGGCCTGACGGTTCTGGAGTACTTCATCAACACCCACGGTGCCCGTAAGGGTCTGGCCGACACCGCGCTGCGCACCGCCGACTCGGGTTACCTGACCCGTCGTCTGGTGGACGTGTCGCAGGACGTCATCGTGCGCGAGCACGACTGTGGCACCGAGCGCGGCATCGTGGTGCCGATCGCGGAGAAGCTGCTCGACGGCTCCATCATCCGCGACGCGCACGTGGAGACCTCCACCTACGCGCGCACGCTCGCGGCCGACGCGCTCGACGAGCAGGGCAACGTCATCGTGGCGAAGGGCGCCGACCTCGGCGACCCGGCGCTGGAGGCGCTGCTGGACGCGGGCATCACCGAGGTGAAGGTCCGCTCCGTGCTGACCTGCACCACCGGCACCGGCGTCTGCGCGACCTGTTACGGCCGCTCCATGGCGACCGGCAAGCTGGTCGACATCGGTGAGGCCGTCGGTATCGTCGCCGCGCAGTCCATCGGTGAGCCCGGTACCCAGCTGACCATGCGCACCTTCCACCAGGGTGGTGTCGCGGGTGACGACATCACCGGCGGTCTGCCCCGGGTGCAGGAGCTGTTCGAGGCGCGCGTGCCGAAGGGCAAGGCGCCCATCGCCGAGGTCTCCGGTCGCGTGCGGCTGGAGGACGACGATCGCTTCTACAAGATCACCATCATCCCGGATGACGGTGGCGAAGAGGTTGTCTACGACAAGCTCTCGAAGCGGCAGCGACTGCGTGTGTTCAAGCACGACGACGGCACCGAGCGTCTGCTCTCCGACAATGACCACGTCGAGGTCGGCCAGCAGTTGCTGGAAGGCGCGGCGGATCCGCACGAGGTGCTGCGCGTGATGGGCCCCCGGCAGGTTCAGGTCCACCTGGTCCACGAGGTCCAGGAGGTCTACCGCTCGCAGGGTGTGTCGATCCACGACAAGCACATCGAGGTCATCGTGCGTCAGATGCTGCGTCGCGTGACGATCATCGATTCGGGTTCGACGGAGTTCCTGCCCGGCTCGCTCACCGAGCGCGCCGAGTTCGAGGCCTCCAACCGCCGTGTGGTCGCCGAAGGCGGCGAGCCCGCCTCGGGTCGCCCGGTGCTGATGGGTATCACCAAGGCGTCGCTGGCCACCGATTCGTGGCTGTCGGCGGCGTCCTTCCAGGAGACCACCCGAGTTCTGACGGACGCGGCGATCAACTGCCGCTCCGACAAGCTCATCGGCCTCAAGGAGAACGTGATCATCGGCAAGCTGATCCCGGCCGGTACCGGTATCAACCGCTACCGGAACATCCAGGTGCAGCCGACCGAAGAGGCCCGTGCCGCGGCGTACGCGGTGCCGTCCTACGACGACACCTACTACAGCCCCGAGGGCTTCGGCGCCCCCACCGGTGCCGCGGTTCCGCTCGACGATTACGGTTTCAGCGACTACCGGTAGTCCGTCAGCTGTAATAAGCATTCGGCCCCCGCTCCGTTTCGGAGTGGGGGCCGAAGTGCTGGTGGGCTCTCGGAAGTTGCTAGTCGCCTCGATGATTCATGGTGTAGGACGGAGTTGGCCTGCCCAAGGGGTCAGGACGGTGGTCGGGTAGATCGCATCCTGGCCGCGGAGATCGAAGGCTTGGTCGTGGCCGTAGTACCAGCCCACTGACTGGACGGCCTTGTCATCCTTCAGGAAGAGGTAGAAGCCACGGGGCGGGCCGTCGCCGTCGCTGCTGTAGGGCTTGGGGAGTCCCTGCCAGCAGTTCCCCGGGGTGTTTGCTCGTCTGTTGAGTTCTTCGGCCTTGATGTTCTGCGGCACGTCGACCATGCGGTCCCAGCCATCGCCCCAGCCTGCGGTGCGTGCGATGTCGGCCAGTGTGACGGCTTCCGTACCCGTTGCCGCGTTCATCGCCTCCCGGGTGAACTCACTCGTCGAACCGAGAGTGTCGACGTTCGACGACATCGTGTAGCGATTTGCGCAGTTCGCTTCGGAATCCGAACGGTTCGGCTGAGGTAGCAATCCGCAACCCGGGATGGCCGATATGGCCACAATCGCGTACAGAACCGAAATCGTGCGTCGGGCTTTGATCATCGGCTGTCACTTCTTTCCTGGTAACGGGACTCCGACGCCGGGCGGCGGTCCGGTTTGTGCTTCACCGACCGCATTGCTCCACGTTATTTGGGACGGCTTCGCCGTGCCGTCGGGATTCTTGCTTTCGATGACGATCGCGTTGCCGTTGGCGATCTCGTTCCGGATCAGGTCCTTCAATTCCTCTGGCGACGCATCGGGATGGGCGAGCGCGACATTGCGACCGAGTGTACGAACAGGTTCCAGCGGGACTCCTCGACCTCCTTTTTCTTCTCACGGATAGTTCTGATATTGGCCTCGATGTCATCGCTCAGCGTGCTGATCATCTTGCCCATCTCTTCCAACACATCTGCGGTGCTGAAGGTTTCGTCGCGGTCCTTGCGGCCGCGTGCGCGCGCTGCCTCTCCGGCCTCGCTGTCGAAGTAGTCCTGGGAGCGGCCGATCTTGTTCTCCGCGGCGGTGGCCTCCTGATCGACACCCTGTGCAGTCGCGAGCACCTTTGCCGCGGTCTCCTTCGCGTGCTTTAGATTCCAGGAGAGCACAGCGGTAATCGTCAGCAGTTCGACGCTCATCGCCCGTTCCCGTTCAAATCTGCTGCGCGATGCTGGTCGACATTCTCGTAGGCGGTTGCCTGTCTATCGATTTCGTCGCAGCATTCGCGAAGTCGGCGTGTGTGGTAGCCGATGACCGTGTCCATCGCCTGCAAGACCTCTTCGATCTTGGTGGCAAAGTTCGAGTCGATCATCTGCGGCCGCACCTGCTGGCGGCTGGCCAGCGCGATCGGCGCCTTGCCCGCCAGTGCGTCCGCGTTCGTCCGTACATCCTTTGCCAGCTCACGCATCCTGGCTGGGTCGACATTGAACATCAGAGCCTCCGATCCCAGTCGGAGGGCTCGCGCCACTGATTGCTCTGGTAAGTGTCGTCGCGTCTGAGATGGGACGGCGTCCACTCCATGGCGGGCTCGTTCGCCGAAGGATTGTCCGGCGCCGACCGGTTGTCAACGGGCGCATCGAAGATCCGTGTCGCTTCCGCATTGGCGTTGTCCATTGCGGCTCGTTGGCGATCGATGATGAGTGCGGCCAGTCGGTCCGGGCCGTTCTCCATCGCGTAGTCGGCGAGGTAGAGATCGGTGATGCGGCCGTTGACGTCGGTTTCGATGCTGACGCTGCCGTCCACCGACCGAGCCGAGCCGCGCACTGCGGCGAGTTGTTCGTTGAGTCGCTTGATTTCGAGCGCCCGTGCGCTGACGTCATCCATTGCTTCGGGACTCCCCTCCTTCTGCAGCGAACAGATTACCCAGTGATCGGGCGGTGGGGAGTCCAGCAATATCAGCGCTCGCTGTCGAGCATCGCCATTTGTGCCGTTGCGTAGCGTTCTCCGGCGACTCGGTCGGCGGGTACGGCCGACTCGATGGCGGACAGTTCGTTGTCGGAGAGCGAGATGTTCAGTGCGCCCATGGTTTCCGCCCAGCGTGTGCGCCGCCGAGCGCCGATGACCGGCACGATGTCGTTGCCGCGGGTCAGTGTCCAGGCGATGGCCAGTTGCGCGACCGAGACGCCCTTGCGTGTGGCGATCTCGCCCAGTGCGCGGACCAGTTCGAGATTGCGGTCCAGGTTCTCGCCTTGGAAGCGCGGGCTGTGCGCGCGGAAGTCGTTGGCGTCGAAGGTGGTACCGGGCCGGATCGAATCGCTGAGCAGGCCGCGCGAGAGCACGCCGTAGGCGGTGATGCCGATGCCGAGTTCTCGGCAGACCGGAAGGATCTCCGCTTCGATGCCGCGCGAGATCAGCGAGTATTCGATCTGCAGATCCGAGATCGGATGGACAGCGGCGGCGCGGCGGATGGTTTCCACCCCGACCTCGGACAAGCCGATATGGCGGACGTATCCCGCCTCGATCAGGTCGGCAATGGCGCCGACGGTGTCCTCGATCGGGACGTTCGGGTCGAGCCGGGCGGGCCGGTAGATGTCGACGTAGTCGACGCCGAGCCGTTGCAGGCTGTAGCCGAGGAAGTTGCGCAGTGCCTCCGGGCGGTTGTCCACACCGCCCCATGTGCCGCCCGGGCCGCGTAGCGCGCCGAATTTCACGCTCAGCACAACGTCCTCGCGTCGGCGTTCGGCGATGGCCCGGCCGATCAGCATTTCGTTGTGTCCGGCGCCGTAGAAATCGCCGGTATCGATCAGATCGACGCCGGAGTCCAGCGCCGCGTGGATGGTCGCGGTGGACTCGGCGTCGTCGGCCGCGCCGTACATGCCGGACATGCCCATCGCGCCGAGGCCGATGCGGCTCACGGTGGGGCCGGTCGCCCCGAGTCGTACTTCCTTGCTCGTCTTTGTCGTCATAGAACCAGCCTGACCTGCGCGGACTCGATGCGGGAGAGATCGTTTATCGGGGGAGCGGCGATCCCTGGCTGAGGCGGGCGTTCGGGAGGACAGTGGTGGCATGGACCGCGCCGAGCTCGCCGACTTCCTGCGCCGCCGCCGCGAGCAGCTCACGCCCGCCGACGTGGGGTTGCCGCCGGGCGTCCGGCGGCGTACGCCCGGCCTGCGCCGCGACGAAGTCGCGCTGCTGGCGGGCATGTCGACCGACTACTACACACGTTTGGAGCAATCACGCGGCCCGCGTCCGTCCACCCAGGTACTGGCCGCGCTCGCGCGGGCACTGCGCTTCACCAGCGACGAACGCGACTACCTCTACCATCTGTGCGACCACACGCCGTCGGGCCGCGAGCCGGCAGGCAAACATGTCGGTCCCGGTCTGATGCACCTGCTGGCGAAGCTGGACGACACCGCCGCCACCGTCGTCACCGATCTCGGCGAGGTGCTGGTGCAGAACCGGATGCACACCCTGCTCGTCGGCGATCATGCCGAGCGGCGGGGCTGGGACCGGTTCTACGCCTACCGCTGGTTCACCGACATCCCGTCCCGCGCGATCTTCCCGGTGGAGGACTGGGATCGGCTCGGCCGCCAGCACGTCGCCGATCTGCGTGCCACGGCCGCTCGCCGTGCGGGCGACGCTGACGTCGCCGAGTTCATCGCCAAGTTGCGGTCCGTGAGTGCGGAATTCGATCGGCTCTGGAACGAACACGAAGTGGCGGTGCGCCTTTCGGACACCAAGCGCATCCTGCATCCACAGGTCGGCCTGATCGACACGGTGTGCGAAACGCTGCTCACTCCGAACGCCGCGCAGCGCCTGCTGGTCTACCTTCCGCGTCCCGGCACCGACGCGGCCGAGAAACTGGACCTGCTGCGCGTGATCGGGACGCAGAAGCTGACCTCCGCAGACCAGCTCGACTAAGGCGCGGTCACGTACTCCAGCGCCGCGTCGACGGCGGGCTGCCCGCCACCAACCACGTATCCGGCCATCGCGCCGATTGCGGCGCCCGCGACCGCGGCGGCGGGCACGGTGATGAAGTCGAGCACGAACAGCCCGAGCGGGAATCCGAGGACGAAGCCGATGGCCGCACCGATCCCCGCGCCGGCCAGAATCGACGGCATCGCTTTCTCCGCTTCGGCGTAGAACCGCTCCTGCGTGCTGATGTCGCGCAGCGGTGCGTCGGTGAGGCCGGTTGGTGCGAGGGTGAGCCGGTGGCCCGCGTCCTCGACCACCGGGCGCAGTGCCACGCGCTGCTCCCCGATGCGCAGCGCCATCGGCAGCGCGGCGACGATCTTGCCGTCTCGGTCGGCCACCGTCACCACGCGATCGTCGTGGGTGAGCTCGAATGTCCCGTCCTGGAGGGTGGCCACGGCCGCGCGCCGGTCGTCGGTGGCGGCGACCTGGTAGGCGACCTGGTGGAACGAGCCGTTCAAGCCGAGCGGAGCGTCGTCGGGCGTGGGCTGCCCATGCGCGGCAGTCGTGGTGATCGTGGTGGCCGCCAACGCGATCAGTGCCGTCGCGGTGAAGTGCGAAATCCTCATCGTGCTCTTTCCGTGTGCCGCCCCCGTGTCCGGTCGTCCGAAGAACATACCGTCCGGTGGGCGTTAGCAGAAGAGGTTGGGACACGGCGTCGTTCGGTGCGCCCACGCGGTAATTCGATGTCGCGCTGCACAACCGAGTCGTCGCATCCATGCGTGAACGACTGGTTCATGCAGGCTATGCGGTCGATGAGCAGGGGTGGACCGCGTCGAGCTGCCTTCGTGCGGTTCGAGGGTGTGATCGCATATTCCCCTCTTGACGTCCACGCGCACACACGCAACACTGAACTAGATGGTTCAGTATGACTTCCTGGATGCCTCCTTCGGGGCGCTCGCGGATCCCACCAGGCGCGGGATCCTGGAGCGACTCGGTAGTGGGCCCGCGACCGTCAGTGAGCTGGCCGACCGCTTCGACATGACGCTGACCGGCGTCAAGAAGCACATCCAGCTGCTGGAGGCGGCGGGCATGGTGGTCACGGAGAAGCGTGGCCGGGTGCGGTACTGCCGACTCGGCGAGAACGTCTTCGACCGCGAAGTGGCCTGGATGCAGGGCTACCGGCGGATGGTGGAAGCTCGGCTGGATCGTCTCGGTGAATTCCTCGAGCGAACGGAGCAGCAACCATGAGTACAACCACGAACGACGCCGTTGTCACGACCGACACCGACCGCACGATCCACATCGAGCGGATCTTCGACGCCCCGCGCGAGCGGGTGTGGGCCGCCTACAGCCGGATCGAACTGCTCGCCCAGTGGTGGGGGCGCGGCAACAAGCTCGACATCGAGCGGTGGGAGTTCCGCCCGGGCGGCCACTGGCGCTTCGTCGAGCACTCCGACGAGAGCACCGACGGTTTCGAAGGCCGTTTCCGCGAGGTCACCCCGCAGGAGCGCATCGTGTACTCCTTCGAGTGGGACGGCATGCCCGCCTATGTCGCGATCGACCAGGTCAGCTTCGTCGACCTCGGCGACGGCCGCACCAAAGTGGTCACCGACAGCCAGTTCCACACGCCTCAGGAGCGGGACGGGATGCTCCAGTCCGGCATGGAGGTCGGGCTCAACCAGAGCTACCGCGCGCTGGACGCGCTGCTGGCCCGCGGCTGATCCCGGAACGCGTCCGGCCCCGGTCGTCTTCGCGAGCGGGGCCGGACCACGCGGTCAGCCCCTCGCCGGACCGATGCGGCGTTTGCGCGGCTTGAGGTGCAGCCCGGGTAGCGGCGGTGCGGGAATGCGCTGCTGTGGCGTATGGCCCGCGATGTCGGCGAATCTGCTGACATCGTGGTTCTCCCAGTCCGCGCGGGCCGCGACGATGTCCTCGTGGCTGCGGCCGACGAAGTTCCACCACATCACCAGTTCTTCGTCGAACGGTTCGCCACCGATCAGCGCGAAATGAGCGCCCTCCGCGCTGCTGATCCGCAGCTCGTCGCGATCGGTGCCCAGGTAGAGCAGGGGGCCGGGACCGAGTTCGTTGCCCGCGATCGTCACTTGGCCTTCGATCACCAGCACCGCATGCTCGAAACGGGTTTCCAGCGGGACGGTGACGTCGGCTCCCGGCTCCACCCGCACATCGGCGCCGACGATGGGCGTGTAGGCGATCGCGGGTGAGGTCACCCCGGCCAGCGAGCCGATCAGCACGATCGCGCTGAGGCCGGGCGCTTGCAGGACGGGCAGCTCGCGATGCTGCTCGAAGTGCGGGTCGATGCCGGTGCGGTCGCCAGGCAGCGCGATCCACAGCTGCAGACCGTGCCCGGCGGGCGCGCCGGGCACGGCGTACTCGGAATGGGCGATACCGCGCCCCGAGGTCATCAGGTTCAGCTGACCCGGTTCGATCTCCACGTCCGAGCCGACCGAGTCGCGGTGCCGGATGCGTCCTTCGAACGGCCAGGTCACCGTCTGCAGGCCGATGTGCGGGTGCGGATTGATGTCCGGCGGCGCGTCGGTCTTGGTGACGGTCGGCGAGCCGAAACGATCGAGGAAGCACCACGCGCCGACCGTCGGCAGATCCCGTTGCGGCAGCACTCGTTCGACAAAGACGCCGCGGACACCACCGAGCGGTACTTCGCGTGCCGGATACAGCTCCGCGGCCGGGCCGGGACCCGGCACCGGTTCACAGAGCGTTTCCGCAGGGTGAGGATCTAGATCACTCACCGCAGGACGCCTTTGCCGATCACGTGCGCGTCGTACCGGGGATGCTTCTCGAGGTATCCCTTGATGAACGGGCACAGCGGCCGGATCACGCGCTCACGCTCGATCGTGTCCTCGATCGCGTTCTTCGCCAGGATGGAGCCGAGGCCTTTGCCGGAGAACGCGCCGTCGATCTCGGTGTGGGTGAACACCGTCTCGTCGTCGCGCTCCTGGTATTCGGCGAAGCCCGCCAATTCTCCGCTGTGGAACACCTCGTAGCGATGCCGCTCGTCGTTGCGGACGACCGTGGATTCCGGAGCCGATTCGGTCATGCTTGCCTTCTCCTTCCGTGCGCGTACCGGGTGCCCGTTGAGAATCGAGACGCGGTGGAACGCGCCGATCGCGGTGGCAACCCAAGTGACGACAGACAGCTGATCGTCCGTCAGGTACCGCCGAGCGAAAATGTAATCACGCTCGATGATGCTCGATCACTCGATCTCAGTGAACCGCCGCAGGTCGAATGGCTCGGCCAGGATGTCCGCCAATGCCGCCGCGCAGGCCTCCAGGTGCGGCGTCTGGAAGTGCGTCGCGAGGGCGTCCGCGTCGATCCACTCCTCCAGCAACACCACCCGGCGCGGGTCGGTGGGGTGCAGATACAGCTCGTAGCCGACGCAGCCTTCTTCCGCGAGCGTCGGTTCGATCATTCCCTGCAGCACATCCTTCAGCTCCGCTTCGCGACCAGGCTTGGCGGTGAAGCGGACATTGAGCGTCAAGGTCGACATATTCATCTCCCGGTGTGGTGTGCGGCTATTGCCGGCCCAGCTGGACCTCATCGGCTTTGCCCTCGTAGAGGGTGATCTTGTAATCCAGCACGGCCAGGGTCTGACGGAGTTCATCGATCTTGGCGAGCACCTCGGCGCGCGTGTTCCGGAACATCTCCAGCCGCTGCGGAAACGTGGATTCCCCCGCGCGAACCAGCTCGGCGTAGCGAACCATGTCGGCCACCGACATGCCCGTGGTGCGCAGCCGTCCGATCAGCGCCAGCCATTCCAGATCGCGATCACTGAATCGGCGCTTGCCCGTGTGATCCCTGCCGATGTAATCCATCAACCCGATCCGCTCGTACCAGCGCAACGTGTCCCGGCTCAGGCCGGACCGCTCGGCAACCTCGCCGATCGAATACCGCGGCTGCTCCCGATCGCTCACGCCCTCGTGCAGTGCGGTTTCGCTCACGATTGCGCCTTGCCGGCGCTCGGTACGGTCGTGCGCGAGGGCACGCTGTGGTCCCGGTTCACTCGCTGACGCTCGCTCATTGTGCTCGCCTTTCCCGTCGAACACCGACGACGCTAGTCACCTGGAGTGCACTCCAAGCAAGCTGTGTCTGATTGTGGCTCGCGTCCGAGCGACCGCCGCCGGCGACTTCGTCGCGGCCGCGTCGGCCGCTCGGACGCGCTGGTCAGCTGCTGTAGTCGGGCAATTGCTGGACGGCCCACTTGTTGCCGTCCGGATCGGAGAAGAAGGTGAACAGGCCCCAGCCGAGGTCCTCGACCGGCGTGGCGTCGACACCCGCAGCGATCAGCTGCTGATACGCCTCTTCCGCGCTGGCGACCACCATCTGCATGCCCTCGACGCTGCCGGGCGCGGCCTTGGTGATGCCCTCGCCGAGACAGATCGAGCAACCCGAACCGGGCGGGGTGAGCTGAACGAAGCGCAGATTCTCGTTCACCCGGTGGTCGTGGTCGGCGTTGAAGCCGATCTTGGTGTAGAAGTCCTTGGCGCGGTCGACGTCGGTCACCGGAATCGCGACGAGCTCGATTTTCCAATCCATTCGCCGAGCATTCCACTGCCTGCCGACAAAGTCCCGGCTTGCGGCCTACTCTGGGAACATGCCTGGAAAGGACATCGATCGCATCAGGTCCCGTTCGGCCTGGGCGACGGTCAAGGAAAGCCCCGTGATCACCGCCATCGCGGTCGCGCCGTTCGCGCTCGCGCTCGGCGTGGTGTGGTGGCTGTTCGGCGGTTTCGCCGCGTTCGTTCTGCTGGTCATACTCGGCGTTGTCGTCGTGGCGGGCGGCAAGTTACTGCGCTGACCGCGCGTTGCCTGCGCGGTCAGCGCGGGATATGGAAGTGGATCAGGTCCCCGGTTCCCGGGTCGACGTCGGCCCAGGGACGGTCGAATCGCAGTACCGCGAGTGCCGAGGTCGGGAATTTCCTGCTCAGTTCGACGGCGGGCGCGCCGTCGTGATTGCTCGCCAATTCCCACGCCGTCCACGGCATGCCCGGCGCGTGCCCGATCACCAGCAGCGTCGCCACGTCGTCGTCGCTGAGCTGGATCAGCTCGATGAGCGTCTCGGGCGCCGCCTCGTAGATCGCGGACTCGAACACGACCGGCGCGGTGATCCCGGTGGCGGCCAGCGTCTGCCTGGTGCGCGTGGCGGTGGAGCAGCGCACGGCATCGATCGGCGGCTGGGTTGCGCGCAGCCACTGACCTGCCAGTCCGGCCTCGCGCCGTCCCCGGGGCGCCAGCGGCCGCTCGTGATCGTCTACACCATCCGGATAGGCCGACTTGCCGTGCCGCATGAGGATCAGAGTCCGCGCCATGGGGATACCGTAAGCCCTCCGGGCGAGAGGTCTCGACCACACTCGAGGCAAACTGAAAGCGGCATCACATCACCCCTTGGGTGGCACAGCCCACGCACACCTTCGAGGATCAGCACAATATGGCCTACGTAATCACGCAGCGTTGTTGCAACGACGCCAGCTGCGTTCCCGAGTGCCCGGTCGACTGCATCCGTCCCACCCCGGACCAGCCGGAGTTCGCGACGACCGAGATGCTCTACATCGACCCCGACACCTGTATCGACTGCGGCGCCTGTGTCGACGCGTGTCCGGTGGAGGCCATCTTCTCCGAGGACGACCTGACCGCCCAGCTGGCGCGGTTCCAGGAGATCAATGCCGCCTATTTCCAACGGCATCCGCTGGAATCGAACTTCGATCCGATCGTCAGTCCCGCGCGTCCACCGAAGGAACTGGGCACTCTGCGCGTCGCGATCGTCGGCGCCGGTCCCGCGGCCTGCTATGCGGCCGACGAACTGCTGCGCAGAGCCGACGTCGAAATCGAGATGTTCGACCGGCTGCCGACCCCCTGGGGCCTGGTCCGGGCGGGCGTCGCTCCCGACCACCCCGGCACCAAGATGGTGTCGAACATGTTCGAGTCCGCGTTCCGCCGCGAGACCCTGCAGTACTACTTGAATGTCGAAGTAGGCACGCACATCTCGCACGAGGAACTGCAGCGCCACCACCACGCCGTGATCTACGCGGTCGGTGCCTCGTCCGACCGCCGGATGGGTATCCCCGGTGAGGACCTGCCGGGCAGCCATTCCGCCACCGAGTTCGTCGCCTGGTACAACGGCCACCCCGACTACGCCGACCGGACCTTCGACCTGTCCGGCGAGCGGGCCGTGATCGTCGGCAACGGCAACGTCGCGCTGGACGTGGCGCGCGTGCTGACCGTGGACCCCGACGAGCTCGCCAAGACCGACATCGCCGACTACGCGCTGGACGCCTTGCGGCAGAGCAACATTCGCGAGGTCGTCGTGCTCGGCAGGCGCGGTCCACTGCAGGCGGCCTATACCTCGTCGGAGTTCCTCGCCCTCGCCCACCTGAAAGGCGTCGACGTGGTCGTGGACGGGGCCGACCTGGAGCTCGACCACGTCAGCCAGGCGATCGTGGACGACCCGGAAATCGAGCCGTCGCTGGGCTTGAAGTACACGCTTGCCAAGGAATACGCGGCGGGTGGCCGTGCCGAGGGCAACAAGCGGATCGTGTTCCGCTACCTGGGCTCGCCCGCCGCGCTGACCGGCGCCGACCGGGTCGAGTCGGTCCAGATCGTGCACAACGAACTGGTCGACGCGGACGGCCGGTTGGTGGCCAGGCCGACCGACCGCACCGAGACCATCGACGCCACGCTGGTGCTGCGGTCCATCGGTTATCGCGGCCAGCCGGTGGCGGGCCTGCCGTTCGATGAGCGGCGCGGCGTCGTGCCCAACGAGAACGGCCGGGTCATCGGCGACGACGGCACACCGTTGCCCGGTGTGTACGTCAGCGGCTGGATCAAGCGCGGCCCACGCGGCGTCATCGGCTCGAACCGGACCGACTCCGAGGAGACGGTGGAACTGCTCCTCGCCGATTTCACGGCGGGCAAACTCGGTGTGCCGCAGGGCGACCGCGCCGCGCTGAAGATCCTGCTGTCCGAGCGCCAGGCCGACCTGGTGGACCGCGCGGGCTGGAAGGCGATCGACCAGGCCGAGAAGGCGGCGGGCAAGACCGCGAACCGCCCCCGGGTCAAGTTCACCACCCGCGAAGACATGCTCAAAGCCGCCCGCGGCTGATGCTTCCCAAGGCCGGTCGGATCACCGGAGATCCGACCGGCGCGGGCACTGAAACCCCGCGTCACCTGACTGGTACGGCCTGAAGATCCGGCGAGGTGGGGAAGCCTAAAGACCCGGCGAGGCGGACGGCAGGGGCATGATGCGGACTACGGTGGTGATGGTCCCGCCGACCACGAACCATAACCGCAGCACCGGCTGTCCGCTCCGGTCGCCCGGTTCGTATCGGCTGCGCACGGTCACGTGCTGACGTGCCAGCACCGGCGCGACATACTCGATCACCGCCCGGTGCGGTCCCGCGAGCAGCTTGGGATATTCGACCAGGAACTGTTCCACCGCCTGCCAGTAACAGGCGTTGTTGACGTGGTTGTACTGATCGATGTCGGTGGCGCGCACCGGGAACGGCATGTCCGTGTCCGACTCCGGTGGTGTGGCGTCGGTCAGATACGGCCGCCACCGCAGGCGGTGTTCGGTGGCGGTGCGGGCCAGGTAAGCCAGGCCTTCGTCGCTGATCCGCGAGGGCATGCCGGTGGACTCGCTGATATTGATCCAGAAGCCCTCGGTCTCGATCAGACCGCCGTTTCCGCTGGTGATCCGCACGCGCATATTGGTCCAGCGGGTGGACATCGCCGAGCACCACCGCAGCAACCGCACCTCGTCCGGCCATAGAATCGGACGGATGACGTCGATGACCGTCCGGCGGACGATCCAGTTCGGGTCGGTCCGATGGAAGAACGTCTGATACAGGTTTTCCCAGGCGATATCTTGCAGGTAGCGGGCGATGGCATCGAACCGCAACCGGTCGTAGGGATCCACATCGCCAGCCCGGACGGGCCACGCCGAGGCAAAGCCCATGCCCTCCTGGGGAAGCGGGGCGAGTGGCTGATCGAGTGACACTTGTGCTCCTCGCGCTGCACGGTGTGCCGCGTTTCTTCATGCGGTGCTGTTGTGACGACTTTACGGGGCGTACGTCACACCCTCGCGTCGAGCCGTCTGTACCTCCTTCATAGTCGGCCTGCGAACACCCGGGCCACGGCTGCCACGGCCTTCGCTCGGCCCGCCGCAGCGCTGCCGGCGGACGTCATCCGGCTGCGCCCGTTATGTTGTCGGTGTGGCGTCGGCGCGGAACCTGCCGTCGCGAGGACAGAGAGGTCGGCTCATGCGCGCAGCCCAGGTGAGCAAACTGGAAGGACCGGAAGCGGTCGAGATCGTGGACATCCCGGAGCCCGCGCCCTACCCGGGCGGCGTCGTGATCGACGTGCACGCTGCGGGTGTTGCCTTCCCCGACGTGCTGATGACGCGCGGTCTCTACCAGATGAAGCCCGAATTGCCCTTCGTTGTCGGCGGCGAGGTGGCGGGCATCGTGCGGGAGGCCCCGGAGGACGCGCACGTGCGGGCGGGCGACCGCGTGGTGGCGCTGACCCTGCTCGGCAACGCCATGGCCGAGACGGCCGTCGTGCCCGCGCAGATGGTGTTCCGGCTGCCGGACAACGTCTCGCTGGAGGCCGGCGCCGGCATCCTGTTCAACGACCTGACCGTGCACTTCTGCCTGCGCACCCGAGGCAGGCTGGCCGAAGGGGAGACCGTGCTGGTGCACGGCGCCGCGGGCGGCATCGGCACCTCGACGCTCCGGATGGCCGCTGCGCTCGGCGCGGGCCGGGTGATCGCCGTGGTGAGCACGGAAGCGAAGGCCGAGGTGGCCCGCGCGAACGGCGCCACCGACGTGGTGCTGACCGACGGCTGGCTCGCCGCGGTGCAGGAGTTGACCGGCGGTCGCGGCGTCGACATCGTGCTCGACCCGGTCGGCGGCGACCGCTTCACCGACAGCATTCGCTCGCTCGCCTCGGCGGGCAGGTTGCTGGTGGTCGGCTTCACCGCGGGCGAGATCCCCACCGTCAAGGTCAACCGGCTGCTGCTGAAGAACGTCGAGGTGGTCGGCGCGGCGTGGGGCGAATGGGTGATGTCGCATCCGGGCTATCTGCGGGAGCAGTGGGCCGAGGTGGAGCCGCTGCTGGCCGCGGGCACGATCACGCCGCCGACACCGGTGCTGTACCCGCTGGACAAGGCCGCCGAAGCGGTTGCCTCGCTGGACAACCGCACCGCCACCGGCAAGGTCGTGGTCACGCTGCGCTGATCGCACAAGTCATGAAGCTGTCCAACCGGGTACTGAACCGGACTCTGCTGGCCCGCCAGCATCTGCTGGAGCGCTCGCGGCTGACTGTGCACGAGATGTGCGACCATCTCGTCGGGCTCCAGGCCCAGGATTCGCCGCCGCCGTTCGTCGGATTGTGGAGCCGCGTGGTGGATTTCGATCCGACGACGGTGTCGGACGCGCTGGAGGACCGATCGCTGGTCCGGATCACCCTGATGCGCGGCACGATTCACCTGGTCACTCCCACCGACGCGCTGCGGATCGCGCCGCATGTGCAGCCGGAGCTCGAAAAGGTGCCCTTCCGCAAGGGATTCAACTTCGGCGCCATGGTGGGGCTGGATCCGGACGAGGTGCGCGGGCACGGCGAGGCGGCGCTCGGCGACGAACCGATGTCCGCGGCAGACCTGCGTGCCCGCGCCGCCGAGCTGTACCCCGATCGCGACGCGGGCGCGGTGCTGCAGACCTGGCTGTATCAGCTGCCGGTGCTGCAGACTCCGCCCCGCGGGAAATGGAAGGACAGCAGCAGGCCGATCTGGTCGCGGGTGGAGCCGTGGCTCGGCGCGCCGCTCGACCCGACGTACCCGCTGGCGGAACTGCTGTTCCGCTACCTGCGTGCCTTCGGCCCGGCCAGCACGATGGACATGCAGACCTGGTCGAAGTTGCTCGGCATGAAGCAGGCGGTCGCCCAACTCGGCGACCGGGTGCGCACCTACACCGACGAGCGCGGCCGCACGCTCTACGACGTCGCCGACGGCGAACTGGCCGACCCGGACCTTCCCGCTCCGGTCCGGCTGCTCGGCTGGTACGACAACGCCCTTCTCTCGCACCAGGACCGGAGCAGGATCGTGCCGGAGGGCGCGGCTCCTCCGCTGCGAGCCTTCGCCGCGCAGGTGTCTCCGATCCTGGTCGACGGGTTTCTCGCCGGCTTGTACAAGGTCTTCGCGAACGCCAAGACGGCCCGGCTCAGGATCAGTCCGACCAGGGCATGGTCAACAGCCGAGCGCTCGGCCGTCGAAGCCGAGGCACACGGTCTGCTGGCCTTCCTGGAGGAGGGCAAACAGGGGAGCGTGGAAATTCTCGACCCGCACGCCGACCTGCGTCCCTGAGGGGACGAGCTCGGCCGCACCCGACATCGATCGCCGGCCGCGACGTCGACCACCCGGCCGCATTGCTCGGTGGTCGGTCGCACTGCTCGGTGGTCGGTCACACCGCTCGGCCACCCGGTCACACCACTCGGCCGCACTGCTCGGTGGTCGGCCACACCGCTCGGCCACCCGGTCGCACCGCTCGGCCACCCGGTCGCACCGCTCGGTCGGCGGTGGCACCGATCACGCAGCCGAGGCCGGATCGGCCGAGTGGCCACACCGGCTTCGCAGATCGCGAGCGGACGCGCTCACGGTTCGCGGGGCGGGCGGTAGGCGGGCGCCTTGGTGGTCCCGGTCGGACTCAGCGTGCGCAGCAGCGGCAGCGCCCGGCGCGCCACCACGGTGGACAGCACGATGACGCTGTGTGAGCGCACCACCGACGACGTCCGGTCGATGCTCAGCAGCACGGTTTGCAATCCGGCGTGCGAGTCGGCCCCGATCCGGCACAGCACGTCGCCCGAGCCGGTGGTGGCATAGGCCTCCAGCACTCCGGGGATGGCGTCGAGTTCGGCCGCCACCGCGTCCAGCGCACCCTGGGCGATCTCCAGCGTGACGAATGCCTGCACGTCGAATCCCGCCGCGGTGACGTCGATGTGCGGGTCGTAGGAGGCGATCACGCCGGATTCCTCCATGCGCGCGATCCGGGATTGCACCGTTGCCCTGGCGACCTTGGTGCGGCGGGAGAGCTCGAGGATGCCCGCCTTCTGGTACTCGTGCATCGCGGTGAGGATGGCGAGATCGAGTTCGTCGAGTTTCGCCGGTGTGCGCGACATGACGGCCTCCGTTTCGAGCACCGGCCAGGCTTGTCGCCTGTCCTGCTTGTGCTATTCAAATTGTCCAGCATTCCGGGCCGTTTCCTAGCCGAATTCGCCACACTGCCCATCCAGAATTCGCGCTGTTGCCTACTGGGCGGGCCCGGCGATTTCCTTGGAACATGACCATCGAGTACCTGCCGAACGCCCGGTCCGGCGCCGTTCCCAGCGACGGCGAGTTGCGCACGCTCGTGGGGCTGGTCGACCACGACGACAGCGGCGATCCCTTCCCGGTCATCGGGTGGGACGCCTTGGTCTGGGTGGTGGGCAACGCCACGCAGACCGCGCATTTCCTGCAATCCGCCTTCGGTATGCGGTTGGAGGCGTACTCCGGTCCGGAGACCGGCAACCGCGACCACAAGGCGTTCGTCTTGCGCAGCGGCGCGGCACGCTTCGTGATCACCGGTGCGGTGGACCCGGACAGTCCGCTGGTGGCCCATCACGACCGGCACGGCGACGGTGTGGTCGACATCGCGCTGGAGGTGCCCGATGTGGACCGCTGCGTGGCATGGGCACGCGCACACGGCGCCACGATCCTGGTCGAACCGCACGACGACTCCGACGACTTCGGCACCGTCCGTTCGGCCGCGCTGGCGACGTACGGCGACACCAGGCACACGCTGGTCGACCGTTCCGGCTACGACGGGCCTTACCTGCCCGGTTATGTCGCCCGGCGCTCGCACTACCAGCGGCGCGACGGCGCGCCCACCCGGCTGTTCCAGGCGATCGACCACGTCGTCGGCAACGTGGAGCTCGGGCAGATGGACGAGTGGGTCGAGTTCTACCGGCGCGTCATGGGTTTCACGAACATGGCCGAGTTCGTCGGCGACGACATCGCCACCGAGTACTCGGCGCTGATGAGCAAGGTCGTCGCAAACGGAAATCACCGGGTGAAGTTCCCGCTCAACGAACCCGCCGTGAGCAAGAAACGCTCACAGATCGATGAGTACCTGGAGTTCTATCGCGGTCCGGGCGTGCAGCACATCGCACTCGCCACGGGCGACATCCTCGCCTGCGTCGACGCCCTGCGCCGGGAGGGCGTCGAGTTCCTCCAGACACCCGACGCGTACTACGAAGACCCCGAATTGCGCGCTCGCATCGGCCGCGTCCGGGTCCCGGTCGAGGAACTCCAGCGTCGCGGCATTCTCGTCGACCGCGACGAAGACGGCTATTTGCTGCAGATCTTCACCAGACCGCTCACCGACCGGCCCACCGTCTTCTTCGAGCTCATCGAGCGCCACGGCTCCCTCGGCTTCGGCAAGGGAAATTTCAAGGCGCTGTTCGAAGCCATCGAGCGCGAACAAGCCGCCCGCGGCAATTTGTGACCGATCCCGGCGGTTGATGGCGGCAGCTGCCGGGCCGGGTTCGCCGGACCGGTACCTCCGTCGCGTAATCGGTAGAGTTCTTCCCATGCGGATCAAGTCGGCGGTCGTCCTCGCGACAGCCTTGGTGCTCGCGCTGGCGGCCTGCGGTTCGGACGCGCAGTCGGAGGACTCGGGTCCGTCGCGTCCGGCGCCGAAAGTGGTGGCGCTCGGCCCATTCGTCGGTGAGTGCGGGCATGTGACCGACGACGAGGTGCGCGACCTCGGTGGCCTCGGCCAGATCTCCGGCGTGTTCAAGAACGCGGTCGGCTGCAACTGGCGGGCGGCCGGAGTCGGTTCCGCCAGCATCACTTTCGCGTCCTATCGGGGTAGCCCGATCGAGCGCGAGCGAGCGTGGGTGACCGTCAACGGCCGCGCTCCCGATCCGATCAAGGTGGACGGGCGCGAGGGATTCGCCGCGCTGGATCCGAGCGGACAGATCTGCGATCTCGCGGTGCAACTCGGCGACGACTTCTTCGAGTGGTCGACGTCCTTCGGGTTCTTCTCCACCGCGACCGGCAACCCGTGCGACCGCAGCCGCGCCCTCGCCGAGCTGACCTTGAAGCGGTTGCAGTGAGGGGGGAGGGCATGAAATCCAGACGAGGTCTGCGCCGTCGTGCTGCGGCCGCCGCCGCTGCCATCGTCGTCGCGTTGGCCGCAGGCGGCTGTAGCCAGACCATCTCCGGGTCGGCGCTGCCAGTCGGCGGCAGTGAGCCGGTCAACACCAGGCTCGACAAGCTGCTGCGGGAATGCGAGATCCTCTCCAAGGAGGAGATCGGCAAGGCCATCGGCGAGAACATCTCGGTCGAGGACTCCTTCTTCGGCGCGGTGTGCATGTGGGATCTGGTCGGCGCGCCCGGCGGCAACGGCATGGCCACGCTCAACTGGTACGAGAACGGCACGCTGAGCAACGAGAAGCAGACGAACAACAAGCTCGGCTACGTCACCACCAACGTCACCGTGCAGAGCGCTCTCGCGCTGCTGATCCGGCGTCCGAATGATCCCGACTCCTGCGGTGTGACGGCGAGTGCGCCGGACAACGGCGTGATCGGCTGGTGGATCAACTACCGGCCCGGCTCCGCCCACCCCGATCCCTGCGAGGCGGCCAAGAAACTGATGGAGATGACCTTGAATCTGGCCCGGTAGACCACGGCCATCGCGACCCGCTTTGACCCTGTGTCCCGGCCGCGGGTATCGTGGATCGCTGTGCCCGGAAGCATGCGGGCAAGTTCGTGCGTGACCGTAGGCCAGCGAGAGCGGCTGACGACTCCAGCGTGCCCGGAATCCGGGCTCCGCGCCGCGCGCGACACGCCCGACCTCGGGACGCGAGAAACGTGGCCGGACGTGCGAGTGAAAGCTCGATGACAGCGGAGTGAACGTCGGGCCCGAGGCGGCAGTGTGCCGCCGACGGCCCCGGGAGCGCCGCGAACGACAACAGACATGAAGTCCAGACACCGCGTTAACTAATAAGGAAAGCCGGTCTATGCCAACCATCAACCAGCTGGTCCGCAAGGGTCGCCGCGACAAGGTCGCCAAGCAGAAGACCGCGGCCCTGAAGGGGAGCCCGCAGCGTCGTGGCGTGTGCACCCGCGTGTACACCACGACCCCGAAGAAGCCGAACTCCGCGCTGCGCAAGGTCGCGCGTGTTCGCCTGACCAGCGCGGTCGAGGTCACGGCCTACATCCCGGGCGAGGGCCACAACCTGCAGGAGCACTCCATGGTGCTCGTCCGCGGCGGTCGTGTGAAGGACCTGCCCGGTGTTCGCTACAAGATCATCCGTGGCTCGCTCGACACGCAGGGTGTGAAGAACCGCAAGCAGGCCCGCAGCCGCTACGGCGCCAAGAAGGAGAAGAGCTGATATGCCACGCAAGGGCCCCGCACCCAAGCGTCCGCTGATCAACGACCCGGTCTACGGTTCGCCGCTGGTTACGCAGCTGGTCAACAAGATCCTGCTGGACGGCAAGAAGTCCACCGCCGAGCGCATCGTCTACGGCGCGCTGGAGCAGGCGCGCGAGAAGACCGGCACCGATCCGGTGGTCACCCTCAAGCGCGCGCTGGACAACGTGAAGCCGTCGCTGGAGGTGAAGCCCCGCCGCGTCGGTGGCGCCACCTACCAGGTTCCGGTCGAGGTCCGTCCGGGCCGCGCCAACACCCTGGCCCTGCGCTGGCTGGTCAACTTCTCCCGCGCGCGCCGGGAGAAGACCATGGTCGAGCGTCTGGCCAACGAATTGCTCGACGCCAGCAACGGTCTCGGCGCCTCGGTCAAGCGCCGCGAGGACACCCACAAGATGGCCGAGTCCAACCGGGCCTTCGCGCACTACCGCTGGTGACGTCTGCCCGGCCCGTCGTCTGGGTCGGGAGGCACAGCCGGAACGCGGCACCCACCGGCCGCGTCCGGCGTTGATATAGAGGCGACCACAGGGTCGTCCCCGATAATCCCAACTAGCTACGAGCGGGGAAGATTTCCGTGGCACAGGACGTGCTCACCGACCTGAACAAGGTCCGCAACATCGGCATCATGGCCCACATCGATGCGGGCAAGACGACCACAACTGAACGCATCCTCTTCTACACCGGCATCACCTACAAGATCGGTGAGGTCCACGACGGCGCTGCCACGATGGACTGGATGGAGCAGGAGCAGGAGCGTGGTATCACCATCACCTCGGCTGCGACCACATGCTTCTGGAAAGAAAACCAGATCAACATCATCGACACCCCCGGGCACGTCGACTTCACCGTGGAGGTGGAGCGGTCGCTGCGCGTGCTCGACGGCGCCGTCGCGGTGTTCGACGGCAAGGAAGGCGTCGAGCCGCAGTCCGAGCAGGTGTGGCGTCAGGCCGACAAGTACGACGTGCCGCGGATCTGCTTCGTCAACAAGATGGACAAGCTCGGTGCGGACTTCTACTTCACCGTGCAGACCATCAAGGACCGCCTCGGCGCCAAGCCGCTGGTCATCCAGCTGCCGATCGGCGCGGAGGACACCTTCGAAGGCATCGTCGACCTGGTCGAGAACAACGCCAAGGTCTGGCGGGGCGAGACCAAGCTCGGTGAGCAGTACGAGGTCGTCGAGATCCCGGAGGATCTGAAGGAGCGGGCCGAGCAGTACCGCCAGGAACTGCTGGAGACCGTCGCCGAGTCCGACGAGGCGCTGCTGGAGAAGTTCTTCGGCGGCGAAGAGCTCACCATCGACGAGATCAAGGGCGCCATCCGCAAGCTGACGGTGACCTCCGAGCTCTACCCGGTGCTGTGCGGCTCCGCCTTCAAGAACAAGGGCGTGCAGCCCATGCTGGACGCGGTCATCGACTACCTGCCCTCGCCGCTGGACGTGGAGGCCACCACCGGCCACGTGCCCGGCAAGGAAGACCAGCTGCTGACCCGCAAGCCGAACGCCGAGGAGCCGTTCGCCGGGCTGGCGTTCAAGATCGCCGTGCACCCGTTCTTCGGCAAGCTGACCTACGTGCGCGTGTACTCCGGCAAGGTCGACTCCGGCGCCCAGGTCATCAACTCGACCAAGGGCAAGAAGGAGCGTCTGGGCAAGCTGTTCCAGATGCACTCCAACAAGGAGAACCCGGTCGGCGCCGCCTCGGCGGGGCACATCTACGCGGTCATCGGCCTCAAGGACACCACCACCGGTGACACCCTGTGCGATCCGCAGAACCAGATCGTGCTGGAGTCCATGACCTTCCCGGACCCGGTCATCGAGGTCTCCATCGAGCCGAAGACGAAGTCCGACCAGGAGAAGCTGGGCACCGCGATCCAGCGTCTCTCCGAAGAGGACCCGACCTTCTCGGTCAAGCTCGACCAGGAGACCGGCCAGACCGTCATCGGCGGTATGGGCGAGCTACACCTCGACATCCTGGTCGACCGCATGAAGCGCGAGTTCAAGGTCGAGGCGAACGTCGGCAAGCCGCAGGTGGCCTACCGCGAGACGATCACCAAGCGGGTCGAGAAGCTCGAGTACACCCACAAGAAGCAGACCGGTGGCTCCGGCCAGTTCGCGAAGGTCATCATTGCCCTCGAGCCGTTCGTGGGCGAGGATGGCGCACACTACGAGTTCGAGAACAAGGTCACCGGTGGCCGCGTGCCGAAGGAGTACATCCCTTCGGTGGACGCCGGTGCGCAGGACGCCATGCAGTACGGTGTGCTCGCCGGCTACCCGCTGGTGAACATGAAGGTCACGCTGCTCGACGGCGCTTACCACGACGTCGACTCGTCGGAAATGGCGTTCAAGATCGCGGGTGCGCAGGCCCTCAAGGAAGCGGCTCGCAAGGCCGGTCCGGTGATCCTCGAGCCGCTGATGGCGGTCGAGGTCACCACGCCCGAGGACTACATGGGCGATGTGATCGGCGACCTGAACTCCCGCCGTGGTCAGATCCAGGCCATGGAGGAACGCAGTGGTGCCCGTGTCGTCAAGGCGCTGGTTCCGCTCTCGGAGATGTTCGGTTACATCGGTGACCTGCGGTCGAAGACCCAGGGCCGGGCGAACTACTCCATGGTGTTCGACTCGTACGCGGAGGTTCCGGCCAACGTGTCGAAGGAGATCATCGCCAAGGCGACCGGCGAGTAATGGCTCCCGGGCGTTTGTAACACCCTTTCCCCGTGTCCGCGGGGATGACCCCGCACTGCTGCAATTGCACGCACCAACAAGTCCAGGAGGACAAAGAAGTGGCGAAGGCGAAGTTCGAGCGGACGAAGCCGCACGTCAACATCGGCACCATCGGTCACGTCGACCACGGCAAGACCACGCTGACTGCAGCGATCACCAAGGTGCTGGCTGACAAGTACCCGGATCTGAACGAGAGCTTCGCGTTCGATCAGATCGACAAGGCGCCGGAGGAGAAGGCTCGTGGTATCACGATCAACATCTCCCACGTCGAGTACCAGACCGAGAAGCGCCACTACGCGCACGTCGACGCGCCGGGTCACGCCGACTACATCAAGAACATGATCACCGGTGCGGCGCAGATGGACGGCGCCATCCTCGTGGTCGCCGCCACCGACGGCCCGATGCCGCAGACCCGTGAGCACGTGCTGCTGGCCCGTCAGGTCGGCGTGCCCTACATCCTGGTCGCGCTGAACAAGGCCGACATGGTCGACGACGAGGAGATCCTCGAGCTCGTCGAGATGGAGGTCCGCGAGCTGCTGGCCTCGCAGGAGTTCGACGAGGACGCGCCGGTGGTGCGGGTCTCCGGTCTGAAGGCGCTCGAGGGCGACCCGAAGTGGTCGGAGTCGGTGCTGGAGCTGATGGCCGCGGTCGACGAGTCGATCCCGGACCCGGTTCGTGAGACCGACAAGCCGTTCCTGATGCCGATCGAGGACGTGTTCACCATCACCGGTCGTGGCACCGTGGTCACCGGTCGTGTCGAGCGTGGTGTGATCAACGTGAACGAGGAAGTCGAGATCGTCGGCATCCGGGAGAAGACCACCAAGACCACCGTCACCGGTGTCGAGATGTTCCGCAAGCTGCTGGACCAGGGCCAGGCGGGCGACAACGTCGGTCTGCTGGTTCGTGGTCTGAAGCGTGAGGACGTGGAGCGCGGCCAGGTCGTCGTGAAGCCGGGTACCACCACTCCGCACACCGAGTTCGAGGGCCAGGCGTACATCCTGTCGAAGGACGAGGGCGGCCGCCACACCCCGTTCTTCAACAACTACCGTCCGCAGTTTTACTTCCGTACGACTGACGTGACGGGCGTTGTGACCCTGCCCGAGGGCACCGAGATGGTCATGCCCGGTGACAACACCGAGATGTCGGTCAAGCTGATCCAGCCGGTCGCCATGGACGAGGGTCTGCGCTTCGCGATCCGCGAGGGCGGCCGCACCGTCGGCGCCGGTCGCGTCACGAAGATCATCAAGTGATTCGCTGAATCGCTGGAAACGGCGCCGCTCCGAAAGGGGCGGCGCCGTTTGCGTTTTCCGGTTCGGTGGCGCTGTCGGGCAGAGGCTGATTCAGCAGCGATAGGCGCGACCGACAGCGGGTTCGCGCTCTGCTTCATGGGCTTCACGCAGGCAGCCGAGCGGGACAACGCCCTCGTCGCTCAGCTGCACGCCGCTGCGCGAGGTGGGGTTCACGCAAGTGAGGCCGGTCGTCGCGAGGCGGCAGGCATAGTTGCCGAAGGTGAAGGTGCTGTCGTAGGGCAGGGCCAGTCCCTGGCCGTGGATGAAAAGCCCTGGGTCGCCGCGGAATTGGCCGACGGTCAGGCGCTGCGCGGAGTAGGTGACGTACCCGCCGAACCACTGTCCGTACTCCTCGCCGGGCGCGGGCGCCGGTTGTTTCAGTTCGACTATGCAGTCGAACCCATCCATGCCGAGCGCGGTTCCGGTAATGCAACTGATCTTGCCGGTCGGGCTGACGAAAGCGATATCCGACTGCAAGTCGGTCGCCTGACCATCGTCGAGACTCGCCGAGTGATACTGGCCGAGATCAATTGCCGAACCTTGGCGAACCCAATCGATCCGAGCCTGCAACTCGCTCTCCAAGGACGCCGACGGTCCGATTTCCGAACCCGCCACCGGCTGCGGATTTCCCGTTGTGCTCTGCGAACACGCACTCAACACCACTGCCACGCCGACCAGCACCACCCACCGCATATAGCTAGACACTAGCCCGTTGCGCGCCAATGGATTTCCCACGCCAGCGGAGACCTTCTCGACCCGATCGGAGTCGAGGCGACTTGACGACCGCGCACGGCCTGGTCAGCAGTGCGGCATCGGCGGCCAGCCCGGATGCGAGCAGTGCCGCTGCGACGACGGCTCACAACTGTGCGAGGACCGCCGTGGCCGCCTTTCTGCCGGAGCGGCAGCAGTTCTCTAGCGATACGCCGAGCATGTAGTCGCCGGCCAACGCGAGCTTGGGGCCCACCTGCGCTGTCCGTGCGCGAACGGTGTCGAGGAAATCCCCGTAACGCGGACCGTAAGCGCAGTAGGCGGCGTCCCAGTGCCGGGTGACCATATCGACCCTGGCCGGTTTGCGGATGCCGAGGTACGTGACCAGGAGACTCTCGACGTCGGTCACCATGCTGGCGATCTCGTCGCCCGACGATCCGATCGCACGTGCCTGACGGCCGGAGAAGGTGTACCGGACGACGTTGCGCTGGTTGATTCCGTAGCTGCCCGCATTGCTGCACGGGCCGTCGTCCATCGCGATGGCACGGATATCCGGCCGGAAGACGTCATCGGCGTACTCGACGACCGCGACCGCCGCCGGGAAGTAGTTCACAGACCGGAGTAGCTCGAAATCCGCCGAATTCGCCGACAGGATGTCGGCGGCGATATGCGCGGGTGTCGCCAGGACGACACCGTTGTACCGGGTCGTCTCCACCGTGCCCTGCGGTGTCGACATTGTCACCGAGATATCCCCGCTGGCGTCGTCGGCCCGCTCGATCCGGTGCACGGTCGAGCTGAGCCGCACGTCGACCAGCCGCTCGATCACCGACAGCACCGGTTGAATACCGGAGGTGAGCTGATCGTAGGTGTCGAGCAACATCGCGAGGTTGGTGCCGAAATTGCCGAGGTAGACCTCGGCAGGTTCGGCCCCGTTCATTCGCACCGTCACCGGGCGGACGACATTGTTCACCAGCTCGGATCCGAAATGTTCCGATAGTGGCCGGTCGTCGTAGCGCACACTCAGCTTCCGGGCGAATTCCGAACCGAGCAGCCGAGCCGAATCGTCGCCGCGCACCTGAGCGGCGAGCCGCGCGAGGGTGAGGAAATCCCGCGGCCCGCTCAACCTGGCCAAATTGGTCACGGTGCGTAAACGCCGAGTGCTGTCGATCGGCAGCACGACGCCTTCCTTGACGCGAGAGGTGTTGATGCCGAACTGCTCGTAGCCGTTCGCGCCGAGATCGTCGAGCATCGTGCGCAGCACGGGATAGCGGCGGCCGATGTTCTTGCCGCCCAGCATCACATCGTGGCCGCCGAGTTTCGAGACGCCGAGCCGGCCCCCAAGAACGTCATCCTTTTCGATGAGTTCTACCGACAGACCGGCGAGGTGCAGTTTCACCGCCGCGCTGATTCCGGAGATACCGGAACCGACCACAGCAACTTTCATCACCATGATTACCTTCAATCCTATGACGTAGTCGGTTATGCGAAATGCGCTGCCCCACAGGCATATCGCGGGATCGGGTTAGATGAGGTGCAGCCCGAGTTCGATTTCGGCGACCTGCACACCGCGCTGCAGGATCGCCATACTCATCTCGATCGACCGGCCACCGGTGTCGGCCGGTCCGATCGATGAACGCAGCACCCGGCAGTACGGTGTGCAGTCGAGCTCGGTGAAGTCGGAGAACGACGCCGCGAACGAGGTGATCTCGATGCGCGGCAGATCCTCTGGGCGCATGTCGAACCCGGAGGCCGGGGACGACAGATGCATAAGTGCTGTCTGCCGCCAGGCCTCGAGGATCACCGCACCGGAAACATGGTCGACCTCGTGATCGAACAACGACGGATGGTCGGTGGCCAGGCAGATCGGATAGGTACCGGCGTTCCCGCGCCCGATGACCACATTCTTGCGGTTCGAGCGCCCGACCTCTTCGGGTGTCACGAGATCGAGCTCATCGTTGCGCCTGGGTTCGACGCCCAGTCGCGATTTCTTCGCGATACCTTCGGTACGCAGCTCGTCGTACGGTTCACGCGGCATACAGATGAACGACGATTCGCAATTCGCGGCTACCTCGCCGTCGGCGATCACCGCATAGGTCATCGTGGCGTTGGTGAGCTGCCCACGAGTCTTCAGATTGCGGTCGACTTCGACGTCGATGACGATATCGGCCGGGCACTCGCCCACCGCCAACAGCTCCGGGCGGAAGCGCGACATCCCGAGCCGGGGCGATCGCGTGCCGGGCCGCGGCCAGGCTGATCTCGACCAGAGTCTCCTGGTCGGTGCACAGGCGCCGGGTGCGTATTCCGGAGCGGGAGGTTGGCCGCATCGTCGGCGCTGGTCGCGTCACGAAGGTCGACACCAGCACCACACCGACCAGCACGAGCCACCGCATGCCGCACACAGTAGCCCTTGCGCTCCAAGTCAACTCAGCTCGCAGTGCGCACCAAGATCGCACACCGGTGACGATCTGAACACAGCTCATCCGTAGCGGACTCACGAGCGCGCGGGCCGGCCTTGCCGGTCCGCATGCGGACCGGCGGATCGGGCCGTCGTGACCAGTAGGCGGTACAGGACCTGTGCGGGCGGTGCGGCCTGCGCGCCGTTCAACACCACGTCGGTGAATGCCTCGGCCAACGCGTCGGCAGGTTGGAACCGCCCGCGGCGGAAGCTGCGGCCGCTCAACTGTGAGCGCCACTCCTGGAAGCCGGACACTGTGCGGTTCAGCGATCCCTTGTCCTCCGGATTCAGCTGAGGCAGGTAGGCCGTGAGCAGCGCCCGCTGCGCTGCGGCGCGGGCGCCGAACCCGCCTGCGCCGTCCAGCGCCCCGCCGAGTTCACGGACGATCGATGAATACACCGGTCGTCGTGCACATCCCGGCGCGAGTAGACCGGCGCTGTCGGCCGCGGTGATGGTCTGCTCCATGCGCTTCGAGTCGGTCGCCGCGTGTACTGCCAGCACAATCCGGGCGGTCATCAGCGGCCGTTCGCCGCTTGGTTCCACAATCGCGTCGGATTCCTGTGCGGAGTCAGAGTTTTCGAGGTTGTTCGCCGCATGCCACTCCAACAGGGTAGTTTCGCCGTCCGGCAGCTCGTCGATGCCGATCGCATGCACGGCGATCTGCGGATACTGCGGCAGCACATCGTCTACTGCGGCGACGATCTCGGTCAGCACCTGCTCGGGAACATCGGGGGTGTCGAAGCCGAACGCGTGCACCCCGTGCCACTCGGCCAGCTCCCGAGCGAGGCGTGCCGCGACGGATTCGCCTGAGCCGTTCACATTGGTCTGCTCCGGCTTTTGCTCTGGACGCGCGGGTCTGCCGGGCATACGCGGCGGAGAACCGGGTGTGCCGGCTTCTGGGGCCGAGACTCGCGGTGGATGACTCGATGCGGCCTGGGACCATGGTGTGCTTGTTGCCGGGGCGGCCGCATTCGTCGCGCGCGGGGTAGGCCTGGTCCACGGTGAAGCGGCCGGGGCATTCTGCGCAGGCCGGACAGGTTCGGCAGCCATTTGGCGAAATGGATTCACGCTCGGGCCGGGTACGCCTTGATGGTCGGTGCCCGGTTGGTCGCGGTCGGTCGGATTCCTGTTCAGCTGCCCAGGCTGCTGCTCGGTGGAGGGTCCGTCCATGGTTGGCTTTCGCGTGTCGGCGGGCCCGCCCTCGGTCGGGTCTTGCGTGTCGGCGGGCGCCTTCGATGCGTCAGGTGAGCGCTGGGTAGCCGGCGCTGGGGAGGGCGATTGGTGTGTCGGCTGCGGAGTGGTCGGCGTTGCGTCTGCCGGAAGTTCTGAATGCGGCTGGGCCACGGTTGCTGGGGTTGTGCGGCTCGGGCCGAGCTGCTGTGTGACAGTGTTGTCGCTGACCGGAAGCGATGTCGAGCCGTTCTGGATTGCGTTGCCGGCGTTGCGGACTCTCTGCCCGAGGGCCAAGTCCTGATTCTCGAAGTTAGCGGCGAGATTGCGCAGATCGCCACCCGCCTGTTGCAGCACCTCGACCAGGCTGTTCAGGTTGGACATGGTCTGCTTGCTTTCCGGAACATAGGACTCGGCGAAGGCGCGCCCGGCGTCGTCATCGCCCCAGGGTGTGCCTTCCTTGGACAGCGCGTCGTGGAGCCGCCGCACGGTTGCCGCCACATCCGCGCCGATCTGCTCGAATGCGGGCGCATGAGCACGTAGCCGATCCGGATCTAATGCAAACTGCTCGCCCACACTGTCCTCCCAACGCGCTGGGTCATCCATTATCACCGAACACCGCAGCGCCTTCCCGTCGGCGGTGATACTTCCGTTGTCGACTCTCTTGCCTTACATCACGTCGCAGCCGATCGTGCCCGTGAAAATGGTGCCTGGCGCGAATCGCGTCGATATTCCACGCGTGTATGCGTCGTCCGAATGGCCTCGGGTTGCAGGGGCGAATGCGTAGCGGTCCAATAATCTCGGCCGGATAGGTGCCGCATACGGCGTGAGTAACCGGCTGCGCGAAATTGCACTTTCCAACATTGGGAATATCGCGCCTTGTCTGATTTGTCTAGATTGTCGCTCGGCGGGTGTGAGGGTGCCGGGAGGCAGGCTGCCATGGAGTCGAGCGGGCTGCTGGCCGAGGTGCCGTCGGCTGTGCGTGACCTGGTCATCGGGCATTGGCCCGAGACCAGCGTGGAGGGTATGCGTAACAACGGGGACGCGTACCTGCGGGCCGGCGAGGAAATCGACAGCTCGGCTGATCGGTACGAGGCCGAGGGAGCTGGTACCGAGCAGGAGATCACCGGCGTTACCCAGCAGGCATTGGGCGAGCGGCACCGCGACGTCGCCACGTCCATGCGCGCTCAAGCAGCGGTGTGCAAGAGCCTGGGGAAGCAGTGTCATGACGTCGCCGACTCCACCGTCCAAGTGCAGCACCTGCTTACCGCGATGGGGATCGCGCTGGCGGCGCAGCTGGCCTACGACGCGCTGCTGTTCTTCCAGGGTGGCGGGGCCAAGGCCCTGATCGATCGGCTGGAAGCCGAGGAGGCGATGCGCGCGGCGGCGGCGAGATTCACCGCGGAGGTGGCCGGGAACGTGGCCGCAGGCGCGGCGCAACGGGCCGCGCTGCACGGGGCGGTCCACGCGGCCAAGATCGGCCTCTTGACCAGCGCGGCGATCAGTGGGGGCGCACAGGCGTGGGACCTGGCCAGCGGTGTCCGCGACAAGTTCGACGTGGGCGCGTTCCTGGAAATGCTCGCCGGTGGAGTGGTCGGCGGCGTGGCGGGCGCTGAGGTCGGTCGCAGGGTCGCTCCGCGCGTGTTCGGGTTGCTCGGCGGCAGAGCCACCTCCCGCCCCGGTCGCCTCGCCGTGCACATGGGCGGCACCATGCTGATCGGCGGCGCGGGCGGCCTGGCCGGCGGCCTGGCCGGGGCGGTGCCCTCGGTGATCATCCACCACGGAGAAATCAACAGCCTCGGCGACCTGTTCAAGATGGTTCGCGAATCCGTCATCACCGGCTTCGGTAGCGGTTTCGTCGGGGCGGCGGGTAGTGCATTGCGGGTCCACCTGGCCGGTGCCCATGCGGCGCGCGGCGGTCGCGATACAACCAATGCCGACGGCGGGTTGTCCCGGATCGCGGCGCGCCAGCGGGACTTCGCCGCTGACATTCGCGAGCGATTGCGCTCCGGCATACCACCACGGGTCGAAACGATCGAGCGATTCACCACTGCGGGAAAGTCGGCAAAAGTGGTGGAGCGGCTCATCTTCCAGGACGGCACCGAGGTGATCCACAAGGTGGTTTCCGATCCGCGGCACGCGCATGCGGAGTTGCTGAGCTCGCTGGTCGGCGACGCGGTCGGCGCACGGGTACCGGCGGTGCATGTCATCGGCGACCACGTTTACATGGAGGTGGTCCCCGGCAAAGTCGCGGCGGACGCGTATCCACGCAGATCATGGCCGGAGGAGCTCTTCACAACCCCTGCTGGACTGCGTCAGGGCGTTCTCGACGTGCTGACACGTATACCCGACCGCAATAGCGACAACTGGATGGTCGACCCCGACGGGAACGTGTGGGGAATAGACCACAGCCGAGCGTTCGAAGACCTCGACAACGTGCAGTATGCGATCAGCCCCTTCGCGGAGCACTTTCAGCACTACGGACCCGATAATGAAGTCCTGTGGAGTGACCACAGCCTCACCCGGTCCGAGGTGCTGGAGATTCGGCAGCGCGTCGAAGAGCTGAGCCCGGTGTTCTCCGTTGCTGATCGGGTGGGCTGGCACGATGTCATGCTGCAACGGCTCGATGCATTGGCGGAGCACGCGGCGGGCGACGGCGGCCCTCGTGTCACCGCGCCTGGGTCTCGGCCCCCGTTCACCAGCGAACCATCCGCGCTGGTACCGGAAGCGAACGGCCAACGGAGGGGCAGCGATGGCCGGGGCGTTTCCGCCACGCCGCGCAATGACAGGCCGCCCCGCCTCGACGAGAACATGCGCCAGAGCCGATCCCAGTCTCCCTGGAGCCGCGCGGGAGACAACGGACTGCCGGAATCCCCACAGGGCAGGGGTGTCCGGCCGCCGGTCTCCGAGGATGTCGACGTTCCGATCGTGCCGGAGGAGCACCTGGGTGGGCGCCGGAATCCGCTTGATGATGGGACCCAGGATCGGCCGCCCGTGCCCAAGGATGTCGACGTTCCGGTTGTCGCGGAAGAGCAGCCGGGTGGGCGCCGTGGTTCGCTGGATGACGGGACTGGGGGGCGGCGGCCGTCGGTGCCGGAAGAGGCCGAGGTTCCGGTTGTCCCGGAGGAGCTGTCCGCTGGGCGACGGAACCCGCTCGACGAGCCGACCTATGACGGTCCCCCCACGCGATCGCAGCCGCGCGCGGAGCCGCACCTTCGATCGGTGACCGACGATGCGTATGCCCTGGCGGCGGCTCCTCCTCCATCCGGGGCCACCATGTTCTACCGCCATCCCGACGGCGGCTATGTGGACGTGGTGTTGACCGGCGAAGACGGCACACCGATCCCACTTCGATTGATTCCGGGTCAGGAATACGTTCTCGGCCGCGGCAAGGGGGCGCTGCTGGAGAACGTGGCAACCGATGGTGTATCGCGTCGCCACGCGACCCTCAAGGTGGACGAGCAGGGCCACGTACTCCTCCGCGACGAGAACTCGAAGAACGGTACCTTCGTCGACGGCAAGCAGCTGACCGGCGAGCGCTGGGTGCGCATCTACGACGGCCAAGACATCCTGCTGAGCCGAGATCTCGAACTCGGAGTCACATTCCAGCGCCAGATTGCGGAACTGCGGCTGTTCGGCAACGACGGACCCACGCTGACGCTCCATCGCGGCCAGGAGATCGAGATCGGCCGCAGCATGGTGCACCCGGAAGCGCAACGAAGAATGACTATCTCGGCGCGCCATGCGACCGTCGGCATGGACGAGAACGGCCGAGTGTGGATCCGGGACGACAACTCCACCAATGGCACTCGGGTGAACGACGAGCGACTCGCCAAGGGGGAGCAGCGCACCCTGGCACCGGGCGACTCCGTCGAGCTCGGCAGATATCTCGGTGAGGCACAGTTCGTCCCGGCGGATGGGGTGATGGACGCGAGCCCCTTGCGCGTGCGGATCGGCGGTTCGGACGCTACACCGGTGCGGCTCGAGCCGGGGCAGTCGGTCGTGATCGGCACCGACGAGAGCTCGCCCTTCGCGTCGCAGCTGCGCGGAGTCTCCGGCATCGCCCCGCAGCACGCGACGCTCGGTCTGGACAACGACGGTCGGCTGTGGATCCGCGACCACCGAGGATCGGACGGGGTCTGGATCAACGGGAGCCGGATTGCGCCGAACCAGCGGGTGACACTCACCGAAGGCGACAGTATCGGACTCGGTCCCGATTACGTCGGGACCGCCCGCCTCGGAGGCGATGAACCCACACAGCTCCCGCCGGCGGAGCTGCACTACCCGCCCCACGAGCATAGATCTCCGATTCGCTTGCAACCCGGCCAGGAAGTGTCCGTTGACGTCAGCCTTCTGAACGGTCACACGATGATCGGCATACCCGGCCAGATGTCCGGTCATCAAGTCGTCGTCGGACGTGACCTCGATGGCCGGATATGGGTGCGCGACCCGAACAGCTACAGCCGCGTCCGTGTCAACGACGAGGCGATCCCCCCGGGCGAGAAACGGTATTTGAACGCCGACGACAAGGTCAGCTTCGACAACGTGTCCGCGAGAGTTCAATTGGGCGAGGAAGCGCCGCTGACGTTGCGGTTGTCCGACGATGACAACGTTCCGCCGCTGACGCTTCGTCGTGGCGAGGAGGTGATGATCGGCCGCGACCTGGACTCGCCGATGGCGGATCAACTGGCCGACCACTCCCAGGTGTCCCGGCGTCATGCCACTATCTACCGCGACGAGTACGGAAACGTGTGGTTGCGTGACGAGCACTCCACGCGGGGAACCTGGGTCGACAACCTCAAGGTCGACCCTGACCAGGGACCGGTGCGCCTGCGTCCAGGCGATCAGATCCGTCTCGGCGACTGGGTGGGCGCCGCGCGATTCGCCGATGGCTACCGCGACGGCACACGTCTCTTGGCGGTGAAACTCAATGGGCCGCACGGCGATTTGTCGCTCGATCTAGCGCGCGGCGGCGAGCCGGTGCTGCTCGGGCGGGACAGCGCGGAGCTGCCCGATGGGCTGCCCCGCCTCAACGAGATGTCCCGTCGGCACGCCAGCATCGGCACCTACCCATCCGGCCGGGTGTGGATCCGCGACGAAGGATCGACCAACCACACCTACGTCAACGGCAAGGAGATCAAGCCCGGGACGAAGGTCATGCTGCATCCGGGCGATCACGTGCGGCTGGCTGACTCGTACGAGTTCACCGTCGCTTATCCTCCTCCCGACGGCGGCGCTTTTGTGAACGTCGTCGACCGCACACCCGAGACCCGGCAGATGCTGGAGGACCTCGCCCGAGTGCCCAGCCATATCTACGCGAGAGTCAGCGAGCACATGAACGCCGTGACCGGAGGCGGAATCGTCATCGGCAACCGGCCCTTGCTCGATCTGCCCGGTACCGAGAGTCTTGCGGGCAGTACCCCATACGGCCGCAAGCCGGGAACGAGCTGGAACACCGTTGGCGGCGTGTACATGGGTGGTCCGCGGCGGGTCGTGATCAACTCCGGTGGGAGCCATGGCAGTTTCAACGTGGTCTGGCACGAGTTCGGCCACGCCGCCGACGCGGCGTACGGTACGGGTGGGAAGTGGCTCAGCGATGCGCAAGAATGGCGCAACCTGCACGCGACGATGCTGCAATCCATCGGGAAGCGTCATCAGTGGAACGATTACTTCGACAAGCGCAGCGAAGCCTTCGCCGAGGCTTTCACGGCCTGGATGCACGGTGGCACCGCTCAGCTGCGCAAGTTCGCCCTCAACGATAAACAGATCGCCAATCAGCTGAAGGATTACTTTGACCGCGTATTCGGATGACACAAGTCCGCCCATGCTCGCTGAGGACGGGGTGACGATCCTGCTGCCGTTGCGTGGCCGGACCGAGGATGGCGTCTATTACAGCGGCTTCGAGGAGTTCCACCCCGGCGACCCGGGCTACGCCGAGATGCTCCCGGCGGCGAGGGAGAACCCGGTATCGGAGAGTGAACCGCCGGAACGCCCCGTCGACAACGACACCTTGGCCCAGATCCTGCGCGAGGCCGGCCTGGACGGACCCGGCGGCGAAGAGGGCTAGCCCATCGCGCCACGCCGCACGCAGCGTAGGCGCATCCTGTCTATCGCTGCTCGCACGAGCCCGCGAGCTGAGGTCGCCTGCCGCGATCAGAGTTGAGGCGACTTGACTACCACGCATGGACTGGTCAACAGCGAGGTATCGGTTGCCAGCCCGGAAGCGAGCAGTGCCGCGGCGACGAGGTTCAGAACCTCGGTGGGTGCGATGTCCGACTGGATATGGCCGGTGGCGGCGCGGCGGTGGAACTCCTCCGCCGCTGCTCTCGCATCGGAGAGATGTGCGGCTCGGTGGCAGTGCGGTCCTTGGAACCCGCGGACACGAACGCTTCCCAGATCAGCAGATCGAGTGAACCACTGAGCAGGCTTTCCGCGTCCACTCCGGCCCGGATCGGGCGGTGCAGCGTCTCAGCGAGCCGGTGCGTCACATACGACGCCTGCTGGACGCCGAATGCGAGCGCGATGGTTCCGGCGCCCGCGCACCACGGGCGTCCCGCCTCGCCGTCTCGTTGTCGCCCGAGGCCACCTGTGGCGGGAGGATTGGGGATGAACAGCGGCGCCTCGAAGCCGAGCGCGACGGGGCGGCCTTCGTTGAGGTCGGCCGCGAGCGAGGTGACGAGGTCGTCCAAGTCGCGACCGCCACTCGCTCCGACTTCCGCGATGCGCCACCATCCGACATTCGCGAGCTTGCCGACATCGATGGCGGCGACAACGAGCTGGTTGGGCGGCATACCGGCAACATATCCCCGTTCCCGCGCCTCCGTGCGGCCCAGGGGTGGAGAAATGCCGCTTCGAGCTGCGCCGACGTTGTGCCCTCTGCGCGACTCCTCCGCCGGGTCAGCCGCCTTCCCACCGTTGATGCATGCTATTCTGTGCATGAAGTACTGCATGTAATTCATGCACAGGAGGGTGGGTAATGGCGACGGTTCAGGTGCGAGACGTCCCAGACGAAGTGGCCGCAGTGATCGCAGAGAAAGCTAGTGCCGAGCACAAATCGGTGTCGGCGTATCTGCGGGACCTGATGGCAGCAGATGTCCGGCGGGAACTGCAACGGCGGGCTATCGCCACATGGGACGAAGAGTTGAAGCAGACGCAGCAGCGGTTGGGTATCACCGGTCGGGCGACGGTGTCGGGAGCCGAAGCGGTGCGTGAAATTCGGGACGGTTACGACCGGGGCGAAGAGTGATCGTCGTCGATGCCTCGGTCTGGGTCGATCTGCTGCGAGGGGCGCTGCCGTCCGGCTATGCGGACCGGATCCGCATAGCCGGGTGTGTTTCCCCTCCGCATGTGGACTTCGAAGTCGGCTCCGCGCTGATCCGGCTGGCGCGACGCGGCGAACTGGAACTCGAGCAGGCGCGTGCATTGATCGATGCGTTCAGCAATCACCCCGTGGAGCGGATCCGCGAACCGGTCGATTCGGTTTCCGCCGTGGGATTGATCGATAACGCCACGTACGCGGATGCCTGGTATATCGCGCTTGCCCAGCGCCTCGCCTATCCACTGATGACCCTGGATGATGGGATGCAGAAGGCCGCCCGGATCCACGGGGTGGAAGTGGTGGGTGCGTCCGGCTGACCCCGGTACCGTTACTACGGCCGGGTCGTATCCCGTTCGCCGATCACACCGCCTGGTCATGCGTGATGGTCTTGTTTTCCGTACAAACCTCGCCGCCGCGCGGAGGGCCGGACAGTCAAGAGTGGCCGTTATCGCCCGTCGACACCACTTCGGTACCGGGCGACGAACCGGCGCAGCATTTCCCCGGGAATGGGGACGGATTCTTGATGGCCTAGGGCCGTCAAACGTTCCGCCTCGTCCGGGTCGAAATATCCGGCGTCACGGTAGGTTTCGATGCGGAGTGCCAAGCCCTTGCTGTCCAATTCGGGATGGAACTGGGTTGCGTAGATATTCCTTCCGACCCGGATCATCTGTACCGGGCAACCGGCCGACTCGGCCAGCAGTTCCGCGCCCGGTGGCACCTCTTGGCAAGCTTCCTTGTGTCCGACGAACGCCCGGAACGAGCGCGGAATGTCGGCCAGCAGGGGGTCTTCGCTGCCTTCGTCGGTCAGGATCATAGTCTGCGCGCCCGCTGTTTCAGCGAATCGTCGGTCGCTCACCTCGCCGCCCAATACCTGGGCCAAGATGCCCAATCCATAGCATGCGCCGAAATATGGGAAGTCCCTGGCGACAACCTCGGCGACCAGCTGCCTCAGTTTCGGCTCGAACTGTTTTTGATAATCAAATTTCTGGTCGGCGGGATAACTGACATTGCTCGGTCCGCCGCCGACGATCACAGCCGAGAAATCATCCAGGTCGATATCGGGTAGTCCCTGGTCCATGTGTACTCGCACCAGTTCCTCGGTATCGAGGCGAGAAAATCGCAGCACGGCGCGATGCTCGTCGTCCGCCGCCTCGCGCTCGGGTCGCAACTGCAATAGCAGATAGGGTTTTGACGCGCTCACCGTAGACCGTCACGAATATCGAGCTCGAGCTTCAGAGCCTGACCTGATGCCACGATTGCCCTCCACTCACGGTCAGTATTCCCCGGCTGTGAAACACAGGTGCTACGCCGACATGCTGTCCACGACGCTCTGCGAGTTGATGTTAATGGACCATCCTCCGTCCCGGCTGGAAATGCAGCCGCCGGAGGGGGCGACGATCCATCCATCGTCGCCAGGAAGCGGGAAGGGTGCCGCTGGGCCTGTCGGCGGGTTCTGAAAAGCGTGCTGGTGAAAGTTCACCGATCAGGCGGGTCCTCGCTCTCTATCCGCTGCCTGATCGCCTCCACCGATCGATCTTTCGGGATGCGCTCCGGCCACACCAGCACCGCGATGAGCACACCTAACGGTAGGCCGACCGCGACCGCGATTCCGGCCACGATCCATCCGTCGCCGATCATCGTTTCCACCCGCCCTGATTCTGCATTTGCATATTCGCTCCCATCCCACGCGGCTGCATCAGTTGAGCGCGGGGAAGTCCATGATTGCGGCGACGATCGCGGTGTCCCAGTCCGTCGCTTCGGCACCGTTGAGGATGACATCGAGCAGTGGCGCGCTGGCCAGGCTCCCGGCTCCGTGGTGTCCGGCGTCCCGCGCGCTGACGATGACCGCGTATAGAACGGCGGCGTAGATCTTGGCGCGCGGAACGGTGAGCTTGTGGCCCTGTGCGGCGCGTTCGGCCAGCCGGGCATCCACGGCCGCGATGACCTCGTACAGCGCGCGGACTTCGATCTCGGTGAACCTGTTCATGATCCGAACTCGACCGGTCGCCGGGGCCGCGATTCGGGGACGAGTCTGCCCGTGTGGATCAGGTGTGTCTTGGCTTGGAGCTTGACCGGACACGCGGTGATCGGGCATTCCTTGTGCGTCTGCATGATCAGATGCGCGCGGCCGGTGGTCATGACAGACAGCGAGCTGTGGTCCATGACGGATCAACCCTCCATTGGATCGAAGACGTTGGGAGCACCCGGAACCGAGGGCTGGACCGCACCATCCGGCAACAGTGCTCCTCGACCGTGCCGGATGCCCACTGGCAAAGGGCAGATGCCAGGGATTTCCCGGTTCCGGGTGCGGGCCGAGTAGACACCCGAAACACCGAGGTGGACAGGCTATTTGGACCATCCATCCGAATTCGTCCATTTCCCCAGCAACCCGTCCGCGCCGCGTGCACAATGTCATCCAGCACCACGCGACGGGCCATCCATGAAGTCGACCGGGTGCCATCCACGAAACAGGGGGACGAAGCCATATGGGGAAGATTCCGACCACCATCCCGCGCCGTCAGTTGGGCCGACATCTCCGTGAGATGAGACTCGAGGCGGGGCTGTCGATCCAGGACGCTGCCCGGCTGATCGAGCGGGGCGCGGGCACGCTACAGCGCCTGGAGAGCGGGACTCCAAGAACCCGACCGGCCCGGCGCTGATCTTCGCCCCCGCGGAGTGGGACGCCTTCACCGCTGGCTTGGCTGACGGCGAGTTCGAGCGACCGTAAGAACCATCACAAGCGATAGCGAGAGTCCTGGGCAGCTGTCAAAGGAGAAAAGGCCTGACCCAGTCGTTGAACCGCTGGGCCATCTCCGCCTGCGCTGCCGCGAGGACTGCTGCGGGGTCCTCTGCCACCGCCAGGCCGAACTGCTGGTCGAGCCAGGCTACGTACTCGTCGTGACCATCACTGTATGGCTCGTCCTCGCTGCGGTAGAAGTAGGCTTCTTCCACGTCGACGTTTATCTCCGAGTCCAAGCCGAGGAGCTGAAACAGCTCCCGCACGTGGCGGGCCACAACGTGCTCCCCGCCTTCATCTCCGAAGACGACCACCGGCAGCGTGGCTGGATCGGCCTGCTCGTCGAGCCGCCAGAGCGCGTAGAACGAGCCGGAACCGTTGGCCTGCGCGAAGGGGATCAGCCGGTCGGTGAACTTTGGGTCCTTCGACCAGCCCGCCACCAGCCCGGAGATGTCCCCGAAATCCGTAAGCCCGAATCCGGCGGCGTAATTCTCGAAGCCGAGTCGGTCTTGCAGTTCCTTCAGAAGATTCAGTTCCGCGACGGGCGAGTATGCGCTGTTCATTGTGTCTCCAAGCAGGCTAGCGGGACGTGACGTGTCCGCATCCCCGGACAGGTTGGCTGTGTTGATCATGCCGCTAGTGGGGGAGGTGCGGTTCGTGGGTCACCGTGAGGGCTTGTGTTCAATGATTGCGTTGTGGCACTTCGGCGCTCGGGTGTCGATCGGGAGTGCGCAGAGGAGCGCCGACGTGGTGCAGGTGTCTCAGTGCCTCGCGGTATGAGGAGATCAGCCCGGTTTCGTGGTAGGGCACACCGATTTCGGTGCAGTAGTCGCGCACGATCACCTGGGCGTGACGCAGGTTCGGCGTCGGCATGCTCGGGAACAAATGATGTTCGATCTGATAGTTGAGCCCGCCGAGGGCGAGGTCGGTCAACGCGCCACCGCGCACGTTGCGGGAGGTCATCACCTGGCGACGGAGGTAGTCGGGGCGTTCGTTGCCGGTCAAGGTCGGCATGCCTTTGTGGTTCGGGGCGAAGATGCAGCCCATGTACAGGCCGAAGAGGCCTTGGTGGACAGCAAGGAACGCGAAGGCTTTGTCGGCGGGCAGAACCGCGAACAGTGCGGCCAGGTAGGTGGCGAAGTGGCCGAACAGCAGTGTGCCCTCCAATTTGCGGTGTTTGACCGATCGATTTCTGAGCGCGCGTACGCCGGCGACATGGAGGTTCAGGCCCTCCAGCAACAGGAGGGGGAAGAACAGGAATGCCTGCGCTCTCCCGATGAGCCGAGGCAGACCGCGGCTGGATCGTGCCTGCTGTTGTGACCAGACCAGAATGTCGGGCGCGACGTCGGGGTCGAGTTCCTCGTGGTTCGGGTTGGCGTGATGCCGGGTGTGCTTGTCCTGCCACCAGCCGTAGCCCAGGCCGATGCCGGCGTTGCCGACGAGTCGTCCCATGAGCTCTGTCGGCTGCCGTAGCCGGAAGACTTGGCGGTGTGCGACATCGTGCATGACGAGTGCGATTTGAGCGAATGTCACGGCCATGAACCCCGCGACCAGCAGCGTCCACCACGAATCGCCGATGAGGACGAACGCCGCCCAGCCGGCTGCGAACGCGACCCCGACGAGGCTGAGGCGGACGGCGTAGTAGACGGGACGCCGGTTCATCAGCCCCGCGTCGGAGATCCGGGCCAATAGACGGGCGTAATCACCGTTGGCGCCGCGCTGCGGTGACCGTGGAGATGACTCGGGGACCAAGGCAGGTGTCGTCATAGATCTTCCTGAGAGCTGGGTCGGCGACGCCACCTCCGTCCGTCGAAGATGTCGGCCGGTCGATGTCGGAGCGGGGCGCCGATTTCGATACCCCGAAGCTATCGGCCGGATTCTCGTTACCCGTAACCCTTTGGTATGACATGGAATCGGACTGCGGTGTGATATTGGATGCCTACCGCACGTGCCGACTCCTCGAACCGCTCAGCTGCTGGCGGACGCTCGATCTCGTGGTGTCGGCTACGAGCACAGCTCACCGCTGTTGCGCTGAGCTCGGGCACCGTCGGCATCGGCTACTAGTCAGCTCGTGATCGCCTCGTACGCGGCCAGCAGCACGCCGAGCGACCGATCGTAGCCGCGGTTCCAGAGCATCTGGTTCATCACATACGACACCGTCATTCGATGCTCGAAGTCGACGAGCACCAGCGAACCGCCCCACCCACCCCACGAACACGTGCGGTTCTCCAACCGGTATCCCATACCCCAGCGGATCGGATAGTCCAGGATGCGGTCGGCGCCGCGGAACTGTTCGTCGAAGACGCGCTCGCACCCGTCCGGTGACAGCAGCCGGACCCCGCCGACAGTGCCACCGCACGCCAGCACCGACTGCACAGCGGCGACCGAGCGGGCATTGCCGTGACCGTTCACGGCGGGGATCTCGGCGCGCCGCCACTGCACCGTGTTCGCGTCGGACACCCCGACCGGGAATCCCGGCGGTTTGTCCCCTTCGGGCGCGGGGAGCAGTGTGGCGACGCGCCGGTCGTGCTCGGCGGCGAGCCCGATATGGAAGTCGGCGCCCAGCGGCCCGGCCACCTCCTCGGCGAAGAACGTGCCGACACTGCGCCCGGTCACCCGTGCGATGACCTCACCAACCAGGAACCCGAAGGTGATCGCGTGATATCCGGCCGCGGTGCCCGGCGCCCATTGTGGTGGCTGCGCGGCCAGCCGCGCAGTGACCATCGACCACTCGTACAGGTCGGCGGCCGCGACCGGATCGTCCCAGACCGGCAGGCCCGCCGTATGACCCAGCAACTGCCGAACCCGCACATCCTGCTTTCCCGCGGCCGCGAACTCCGGCCAGTAGACCGCGACCGGCGCGTCCAGATCGAGGTCGCCGCGATCGGCCAGGATCAGTGCACACAACGCCACCATCGTCTTGGTCGTCGACCACACGGTGACGATGGTGTCGCGCTCCCACGCGACGGTGCCGGCGGCGTCGGCGTATCCGCCCCAGATATCGACCACCGGCGCACCGTCGACGAACACCGCCGCGGCCGCGCCGACAGCATCGGAGTCCAGCGAGGCCGCCAGCGCCTCGGCGACCGCGCCGAATCGGTCATCACACCAGCCTTCGATCTGCGCCACGGGCGTAACCTAGCCAGACCACGAACATCCGAGCCACCCATTTTCCGGCCGAATAGGTTGGCTACCGGGCCTAGAATCGCGCGCATGTCTTGCAGGATCACCGAACTGGTCATCGACTGTGCCGACCCACAACGGCTGGCGGACTTCTGGTGCGAAGTCCTCGGCTACGTCGAACTCGGCTGGGAGGGCGACGACCACCTGGAGATCGGCCCGCCCGGAACCGGCTTCGGCGGGCCCCAGCCCACACTGGTTTTCGGTCGCAGCGCCGAGCCGAAGCGCGGGAAGCTGCCGCTGCACTTCGACGTGAACCCCACCGACCGCGATCAGGACGCGGAACTGGCCCGGCTGCTCGCCGCGGGTGCGCGGAAGGTCGACATCGGCCAGCCCGGCGCCGCAACGTGGCACGTACTGGCCGACCCGGAGGGGAACGAATTCTGCCTCCTCCGGCGCCGGGTCGAGGCAGTGGAGAGCCACCCGAGCACACGGTAATGCCGCTGAACGCGTGATCGGGTGCGGTCGGGAGGCAATAGAACCGGTTTGTTCGGCGCGGGCGGTCGCATTGCTCGATGTACGTTCCCAGATCAGTTGTTACGCTGCGGCGATGGTCGGAAGTGTTGGTATTGACCTCGTGTGGGCGCGGTTCGAGACGTGGCTGCGTGGTGCTGCGCCGCTGATCGCGGAGAATCTCTGCCCACCGGCCGATGACAGGGTTCTCGCCCGCTCCGAGGCGGATTTGTGTCGGGCACTGCCCGAAGAGCTCGAGACCGTGCTGAAGATCCATAACGGTGGGCGTGCGATCTTTAACGGATTCGACCTGCTCAGTGCGGAATCCATCGTCAAGGCATACCGGAGGATCGGTGAGCTGGACGCCGATGGGGGCCGTGGGTGGATCCCCTTTGCGTATTCGGTGGGTGGTGACTACCTGTGCATTGATATGGCGCCCGGACCGGCGGGTACTGCAGGGCAGGTCTTCCGATGGAACCACGACGACGACCACGATCCGCCGATGGCCCCGAACCTGACGGCGTGGCTGGCGCGAGTCGTGACATCCGCCGAAGCCGGTGACATCGTCTACGACACAGACCGCGCGGAGTTCCTGCCCTGCAACAGCTCAGTCGGCTTCGCAACTGTGTTCGATGCCGAGCCGCCGATGCGGTTCGATGCAGCGCGCAGCGAAGTGGAACTGCGTGGACTGCGCAGTGTGGCCCTGCGGTCGGTTGAATCAGCAGGGCGGCTGCCCGACGGCTGCCGTATCGAGCTGGTACGAGCGGGAGCGGTCGTGTACGACTGGGACGTCGACGAACTGCGTGCAGCGGAGGATTGTGCCACGGATTTCAACGTCTTCATCGAGGAGCCCGCGCCCTGGGTGATGGTCGGTACAGGCGCGGTACTACGTGTTTCGGGACGGGCTCCTGACGACATCATGTGGGTGACGCTCGACTCCGACGACGTCGCATCCTAATCACCCACCGCCTTTCGACAGCGGCGTCAGTGGGAGATGCTGTCCGGCTGCGGATACGGCTCGATCATCACCCGCGTCGATTTCGGGATTGCCTTGGATCTGGGCGAGTTCCGCGCGGGGAGCTACTGCACAAGACGGGACAGCATCCGACGGCGTGACGGGGGGTGGTCTAGCTCACCTTGTGTGCGTTGTTCAATTGTCGGGTAGGGGGAGTCGGGCCAGTTCGGCGCGCGACGCGACGCCCAGTTTCGGGAAGGCCTTGTACAGGTGTGAGGCGACCGTGCGTGGGCTCAGGAACAGTTGCGCGCCGATCTCGCGGTTGGACGCACCAGTGACTGCCAGACGGACCACCTGCAGTTCCTGCGGTGTGAGCAGCGACTGGTCCCCACGCTGCGGCAGCGTTGTCCCGGTGGCTCGCAGCTCGGTGGCAGCGCGGGCAGCCCAGGGGGCCGCGCCGAGCTGGTCGAAGGTTTCCATGGCCGACTCGAGCTGGACGCGAGCCTGAGCTCGTCGTTTGTTGCGGCGCAACCATTCTCCGTAGACGAGGCGGGTGCGTGCCTGGTCGAAGGGTTGGGTGTCCTCGGCGTGCAGGGCGAGCGCGGCGTCGTAGAGTGCTGCGGCGCTGTGGTCGGGGGCCAGCAGTGCGCGGGCCCGTTGGAGCACGGCCCGCGGCGCCGGGCGGCCGGTGGACTCCGCCCATTGGGCGAAGCGGTCGAGATATTGATGAGCCCGCGAGGGTTCGCCCGCCCGGACGGCTGCTTCGATGTAGTCCGGCCACAGATACCGCCACAGGAAGGCGTGCCGCAGTTGGCCGGTCATCACGCGATCGGCCCGGTCGAGCATGGCGCGGTAGTGGCCGAGTCCCAGGTCGAGCGTCGCCCGGGCGTACTCGGCCCAGCAGTCGGCCATCACCCACTGGCGGTGATCCGCGTCGCAGATCGCCTGCTGGGCCATTGATTCGCATTCCTCCCGGTCACCGGCGGCCGCGGACAGCCAGGCATGGACGGCTGCCAGGTATCCGCGCCACATCGGCTGGCCGACATCGGTGGCCAGGGCCAGGCCCGCGCCTGCTGTGGCGCGCGCGGATCGGTGCCGGCCGTCGAGCAGTTCGGCGATGGCGAGTAGCACCATGGTCTGCGGTAGGCGACCGAGCCGCCCTTCGGCTCGGCACTGCTGCACCAGGGCTGTCGCGCTGTCGAGCATGCCGTCGATATCGGCCCGGTCGAGGCCCTGCAGTCCGATGAGGAAACGCAGTTCGTAGGGGACGTTCTCGTCTGGGTCCGGGGGTCGGTAGGACGGGACGGCCACGGCGTCGCCCTGCAGGATGAGCCGGAAGGCGTGGTTGATCGTGCGCACCGCGGTGAGGGCGCTGTCGTCGCCGGTGGGGCACAGCTGTTCGGTGCGGCGGGCGAGGACGAGCTGATCGGGGTGGGCGGCACTGGCCCACGTGTAGAAGCCTGCCACGCTCAGTAACGTCAGTTTGGTCGGCAGGTCGTCGGTGGCCTCGATACCGTCGTGCAGCAAGCGCACTCCCGCCAGCGGCCTGCCGTTCTCCACTTCGAGAACGGCACGCGCATAGGCGAGTTCGGCCAGGACCGGCCCCGGCACCGTGACCGATGCGGTCCGCGCGCGAGCTTCGTCCACCAGTTCGGCGGCGCGCTGCCACAGGCCGGCCTCGATGGCGGCGTGTGCCGCGACGACCCAGCGCCGGACGGCGTCGGCGGGATCGGTGGACAGCTCCGCCGCCCGGGCGTAGGCCGCCGATATCGCGGTCTGTCCGCCGCGGCTGCGGGCCCGCAGCGCCATGTTCTCGAGTTCCTGTGCCACCTGTTCATCGGGTGTCTGGGTGATCGCGGCCAGATGCCAGGCGCGACGGTCGGTGTCGGATGTCCGGGCCAGGGCGCGGTGTGCGGCCATGCGCTCGGCGATATCGCAGGCCAGCAGTACCGCTGTCGAGACGAGTGGATGGTGGAAGGTGAGACCGTCCGGGCCGACCCGGATCAGGCCTGCGCGTTCGGCTGCGGCGAAGTCGGCCAGGGACGCGTCGAGCAGTTCGACGGCGTGCGACAGCCGGTCGAGTCGGTCGTGGTGGTCCAGCGCTGCCACCAGCAGACAGGTGCGTGTGGCGGCGGGCAGCGTCGCGACGCGGTCGCGGAATCCGATCAGGACGCGGTCGGTGGCCTGATGGGCGCAGCCGAGGGAGAACGACAGCGGCAGACGGGCGCCGGTGCGCTGCTCGGGGGTGAGCATGCGGGGCAGCTCGCGCAACGCGAGTGGATTGCCCTGTGCCTCGGTGATCAGCTGATCGCGGACCGCGGGCGGAAGGTCTGCCGCTTCGACGGCGAGCAGTTCGCGAGCCGCCTCGGCGTCGAGGCCGCGAATGTGCAGCCCGGGTAGACCGTGCGCTGCGAATGCCTGTGTGCGAGTAGCGAACAGGACGACGACGGGCTCGTAGTGCAGGCGGCGGGCGGCGAACAGCAGCGCGTCGGCGGACTCACCGTCGAGCCACTGCGCGTCGTCGATCAGGCACAGCATGGGACCCTGCAGAGACAGCTCCACCAGCAGATTGAGCGTCGCCAGCCCGACGAGAAACCGATCCGCCTTGGTGGCGGCGCCGACGCCGAGAGCACCGCGCAACGCCGCTGCCTGCTGGGGCGGCAACGCGTCGGTGTGATCGAGAACCGGGCGCAGCAGCAGATGCAGGGCGGCGAAGGGCAGGTCTGCTTCGGACTGGATCCCGGCTACGCGCAGGACCTGTCCGCGCGCATCGGCGGCGGCGTGGGCCAGGAGTGCGGACTTTCCGATGCCGGCCTCACCGCAGACGACCAGCGCGCCGGATCCGTGTTCGAGTAGCTCGGAGATGGCCGACAGCTCCGGCTCCCGGCCGAACAGCATGGGTGCCGCGTCGTGTGATGTGTTGGTGCCCTTCATGTTAGCGCCGTGCTCCGGCGGTAGAAGGCGATCTGTTCGGCGACGACGCGGTCCCGGAAGCCGGGAGGTCGCCCCTGCACCGCACCCTGGAAGAACTGAATGGCACCTTGTTTCGCATGAGTATCGCCCCGGTCGATCGACTGACTTTGGATAGACACTCTAGCGGAGAATTTTACTTCGGGTAAGTCTATTTCGCCTGATATTCATGAGAAAAACGCAGAATACGCCGTCTCAATAACAAAAGATTCTGCGATTTGATTGTGAAACTGAGACGGCGTTCACGCTACGCGTGCGCCCGGGTCGCTGCACTACGTGACCGGCAGTGGGTCCGCCGCCGGTCGATCCGCCGCGGCGAGCTGACGGCTCTCCTTGACGAGGAAGTAGATCAGCAATGCGCTCATGATGAAGTGGCCCCCTGCGGTGTAGAGGCCCGGGAAATAGCCGCCTTTGATGATCGGGAATACGAAGTGTGAGATGCCGTTGAGCAGACCCGCGCCCAGGGCGTACCACCACAGGAAGAAGTTGGACACGCGGATTCGGTAGAGCGCGCCCGCGCCGGCGAAGAAGTACAGCGCGCCGAAGCCGAAGACGAACACCAGCAGGAACTCTCGCTCGGGCCAGTCGCGGGGGGAGTCGAACAATTCGACGATCTCGTGGGGGAAGCCACCGGTGTATTCCTCGGCCATGTGGATCAGCTGAAAGCCGACCGCGCACAGATAGATGGCGACAGCTTTCCGTGATTTCACCGGGCGCCGGTAGCTGAAGGCGATCCATCCGGTGTAGGCCAGAACGCTGGCTGCCGTGAGGATGACGGCACCCTGGATGGGCAGAGTCAGCAGCGCCCAGGCGCAGAAGCCGACGGCAAGGACCGCCATCACGGCGGCCGAATAGGGTTCAGGTCGTTTGGTCATGAGCGAACCATAAGAACGTGGTGCCGCGGCCCGCCTCCGTCGGATGACTGATGTCGGGCCGGTGTACATCAGTCATCCAACGGAGGCGGCGGGAGACGGTGCGGACCTAACGTCGCCACCGTGAAAGTGATCGACGTGGCCGCGACGGCCCTGCTGGTGCTGTTGCCTGCCGCCCCGGCGCACGCCCACGTGATGGAATCCGGGTCGGAACTGCGTGTGACACAGACGTTTTCGGCAGGCGAGGTGACTCTGGTCCTGCCCGGCATCGCGCAGGCTCCCGCGCCGCTGCCGGTGAGCGCACACGCGCCGTACCCGATACGGCTCGAGCTGGAGCTGCGGTCGCTCACCGACGGCGGCACCTCGACGGGCACAGTGACCGCGGGCAGTGCAGCCGCGGCGCTGCAGATACGGCACGACGGTCCGCACGAACTGCGGGTCCGGGCGGATGACGAGGTGACGGTGATCCCGTTCCGGGTCGTGGTGCCCGAGCCTGCCGGGTGGGGGATGCTGGTCGACGGCGCCGCCCTCGTCGCCGGGTTGCTGCTGGTCGGCTCGGTACTGGCTACGCGCGGATCCCGTGTCCTGGTCGGCGGCGGCACCGCGGCAGCTGCCGTCGCGATCACGGTCACGCTGCTCACCCCGTATATGTCCGCGAACGGCGCCGCGGCGGCACCCGAGACCGGTAGGCCCTACGCCCAAGCTCGGTTCTCGACGCAGGCCGAGCCCGTCACCGGCGCCGACTTCACCCTCAGCGTGCGGTTGACCGACGGAGCGACCGGGCGGCCCGTCGACGACCTCGCCGTCCACCACGAGGCGATGGCTCACCTGGTGGTGACGAGCGAAGACGGCAGCGTCTTCCGGCATCTGCACCCGTTGCGGACCGCACCGGGCATGCTGGCGGTCAGCCTGAATGTCGCCCGGCCCGGCCGCTATCTGGCCTATCTCGAGATCGAACGGCAGCGGGCCGGTGGGCAATTGCTCACCGGTGCGTTCCACGTCGCCGGTGCGGTTCTGCCGGACACCGCCGACCACGACGGTGCTGGACGCGGTGCCATCGTTCCCCGGCTGTCGCCTGCAGTTCCGGTCGCCGGGAATCCGGTGACGATCGAGGTCGACACCGCAGGGCCGCACCAGCTCTGGCTCGGCATGCCCGGCCATCTCGTCGTCCGCAGTAGCGACGGCGACCGGCTGACGCACGTACACGCGGCCGCGGCGGGCATATCCGCGCTGCGGTTCACGGTCACCTTCCCCGAACCCGGCCGCTGCCTGGCGTGGGTCCAGTATGCGGTCGGCGACCGTGTCATCACCGAACCGTTCACACTGGAGGTTGTTCGATGAAGTATCCGAGTCTGTGTGTGCTCCTGGTGGGAGCGTCGGTCGCGGCCATATCGTGCGGGTCCGGTGACTCGCCCGAACCCGTGCAGGCCGCGGGTGCTCAGTACACCGTCACCGTGCGGGCAGCCGATCCCATCGAGGTACGGGTTGTATCGGGCGCCGCGGAAACGGTCACCCTGGCGGCCGTCATGCCCGCCATGGGGCACGCCGTGCCGCCCGTGGCGACCGTGCGGACCGGGCCGAATCTTTTCGTCGCCACCGGAAATCTGCTGACGATGGACGGTGAATGGGAGCTGTCCATCTCCCTCTCCGGTGACCGGGGCATGGAGACGATCACCGTCGACCTGCCGGTGTGACCCGCGATGGTCACACCCGACGGTAGATGATCGGCTGCGCGGCAATGCCGTTGGCCTGGAAGTTGGCCAGCACGAACCGGCGGAAACCGGGACGAAAGATCAAGCCGGGCAAGAAGGTTCGCCAATGCGGCCAGCTCGCGTGGTTGATGATCCCGTAGTCGTTCGGTTCGCCCGCCAGCGGCTCCATCATGGCGGAGTTGGGTAGCGCGGTCTTCGCCTGGAACCACCCCGCCGTGTACTCCCACACCCGCAGCAGGGTTTCGCGGTCGTCGGCGTAGAAGTAGTTGAACAGGAAAAGGTGATCCGGTCCATGGTCGACGTCGCCGAGGCGCCCGGCATTGCGCGCGACGATCTCGTGGGTGCGACGGGCAGCCGCCGTCATCGACTCGGCGAGTGTCCGATAGGCGGGGCTCTCGCGCAGCGCTTGTGCGGCAGCGACGGACTCGGTACGGACAAGGACGACGATGTCGTACCGCGCCGACCGGATTCCCCTGGCCGCCAGCAGTTCATCGCCCTCGCCCGGGGCGCGCAGCACCGCACGGAATACCGTGGCTTCCACCGCATCGATCGCCCTGGCCAGTACGGCGAGGTCGGTTGCCACCGCGCCCGGAGGAAACGCGAAATTGCCGCGCCATGTGCCGATTTCGCCAGCCAGTAGGAGAAACCCGTCGTCGGTGAGCGGCAAGGTGCGGGCTTTCACGGCCAAGTGATCGTTGATGAGCTTCATGGCAGGGAAGCTAATCCGGTGCGTCTGCCCGCCGCATCAGTCAGATGACTGAGGTTCCCACGCTCACCCGCCACGGCTGACCTCGTCCTGTATGTCGGCTACCCCCGCGCGCGTCGCTGTGGCCGGTTCAGCGAAGGGCGGAAGCGGCCTGAGCCAGCAAGTCGCACTGGTGTCGCCAGTCGCCACCCGCGATCCCGAACACGAGGTGGTCGGCGCCGGCGTCGCGGTAGGCGGCGAGACGTTCGGTGGCGCCTTCGAGGGGGCCGGTGATAGGGACGCGCATCGTGTCCTCGACGGATCGCCGGTAGGCGTGGCTGATTCCCGCGGCGATCTCGTCGCGGGTCGGTAATTCCGCGTCGGTGCCGAGGACGCCGGTGGCGCCGACCGCGACCGCAGGCACCGGTCGTCGACCCCTGGTTGCCAGGTCGGTGAGTTCGGCGAGTCCGGCTGCCAGTTCTGCCGGAGTGATCAGCGAGGGGAACCAGCCATCGGCCATCAGGGCGGCGCGACGGCGGGCCACCGCGGAGTGGTTACCTACCCACATCGGGGGAACCGGGACCGCGGGCGACAGCTGGACCTCGGCCGGCCCGGCGGGCTCGGGCACGGTGACACGGCGGCCCGCGAGCAGCTCGGGTAGCAGGCGCAGCGCGGTGTCGGTGCGAATTCCGCGCTGCACGTATGGGATTCCGGCGGCGGCCCACTGCGCGGGGTGTCCACCGGACCCGATGCCGAGCAATACCCGGCCGCCGCTGATGTGCTGCAGCGAGGCGATCTGTTTCGCCGCCCACGCCAGCGGGCGCAGCGCGGCGACGTACACGCTGGTGCCGAGGTGGATGCGGTGAGTGGCGGCCGCGGCTGCCGCGAGAGCGACGGTGCAGTCCAGCGACGGGGCGCCGGTGGCGAGGTGGTCGCCGTGCCAGACCCCGGCCAGGCCGGCCTGTTCGGCGTGGCGGGCCGCGGTCGCGATGTCGAGCTGTTGGTCGCGCTGGGTTGCCACCGAGGGCAGGATGACACCGATTCTCATGGAACGAGCACCACTTTGCCGACAGCCGTACGGTTTTCGAGCGCGGCGTGTGCCGCGGCGGCATCGGCGAGCGCGACCGGCGGGCCGAATTTGTGCTGCCGCACCGCGAACATGGCGAATATCCCTTCGCGTCGATCGCCAGAGCCGGTCGATCGCATACGGATGATCGTGGCGGCCATAGACTGACTACGGGTCAGCACCCTACCTGATATTTGACCGAAGGTAAGCCATTGACGACTTCCGAGCGCATCTTGGCCGCGGCGCGAATCCTGTTCGCCACGAGGGGGTATCGGGCCACCTCCATGCAGTCGATCGCCGATGACGTGGGAATCACCAAAGCGGCCCTGTACTACCACTTCGAATCCAAGGACGAGATCCTGCGTCAGCTCACCCTCCCGATGCTGGACGAGCTGGACGCGACGCTGGCCGCTGCCGAGGCGGAGCCGGATGCCGAGATGGTCCGGTGGCGGGCGATCGAAGGCTACGTTGATGTGCACCTCCGTCACCGCCATACCCTCACCATGCTGGTCCTGGATATGACATTGTTGGTCCAGGCCCCGGTGGCCGACCGATTCCGCGTGGCAATCGCGCTGGCGAACGAACTCGTCGCCGGGCCGGGTGCGAGCATCGAGCAGCGGGTTCGGGCCTGTCAGGTGGTCGCCGGCTTGGCCGATCCGGTGGTGTTGTTCCGCAACGAACCGGCCGACCGGCTGCGGCAACTGATCCTCGACGGCGCGCGGGCGCTGCTGGGAGCGCCGCTCCCGGCGCGCCCGCGCGGAGCCGCCCGCGGGCGAAACGGTGGACGGCCCGCCAAACTCGGCGCCGAACAGATCGAACAGATGCGGAAGCTGCACGCCCAAGGCGCAGGCATCGACGTGCTCGCCACCCGTTTCGAGGTCTCCCGCGCAACGATCTACCGCCATCTCAAAATGTAACTCGCCAGGTCTTAGATTTTGATACGAGACTGCCGCTGCGGCCGGATATCGACCGACGGTGGGGATCCTGGTGCGACATCGTTGGTTCAGGTGATTTGCGCAGCGGGTACTGCGCGAACTCGCCGATATCGAACTGCCGGCGCTGCCGACGCCGCGTGCGGGCACGATCGACGCGAGTCGTTTCTCGGTACCTACGGCAACTCGATCGCCGCATCACCATCAGCCAGGACGATACCGGCGCCATCTGGGCCGAGCAGGCAGCAGATCCGTCGGCAAGATCACCGACTGCCGAGGTATTCCGGCGCAGCCCGGCCGTCGTGCATTCTGACTGACATGGCCTTCACGCTGACGGACTTCCAGGGGTTCGTACCGTTTGCCGCCCTGGCCGCGAGCGACGTTCCGGCAGGGCCGGGGGTGTATGTGGTCATGCGGCCGGCCATCGCACCGCCTGTATTCCTGGCGAGCAGTCCGGCGGGTTGGTTCAAGGGCAAGGACCCATCGGTGTCCATGGCGGTGCTGGAAGCGAATTGGGTGCCCGACGAGCCGGTTGTCTACATCGGCAAAGCAGATGCCGGGGCGAGGGGCAAGCGTGGGTTGCGCACGCGGCTGGACGAGTATCGACGGCACGGCGCAGGAAAACCTGTCGGCCATACCGGCGGCCGATTCATCTGGCAGCTCGCTGATAGTTCCGAACTGCTGGTCGGGTGGCGCGAAGAACCCGACGCCCTCGCGCTGGAGCAGTCGATGATCCGAAGCTTCAAGGCCATGCACGGCGGCCGGCGCCCGTTCGCCAACCTCCGCGACTAGGGCGGCGGCAGGTCAGCCCAGAGGGACATGCCCTCACGAGACAACCCTCTGCTCCCTCATTCCGAGTTCAAGGGGTTCGCAGGAGCATGAACACGATCTCGGCTGCACCGATGAATTTTGGGCGGATCCGTCGTCGATACCGCTGGATACACCGGCAGCGATGGGCCTGCGCTGGGACCGTTCCAGCGCAGGCAGAACACATGGAGGCAATGATGAGCGTCGACGACCCCGCGCAGAGCAAACGATCCGGACAGTGATCCGGACGGGCGAGAAGTGGCTCCGGTGAGTGGTGTCAGGGTGTTGGTGGCGGGGGCGAGTATCGCGGGGCCCGCGCTGGCTCACTGGCTGCGTCGGCGGGGGGCCGAGGTGACCGTGGTGGAGCGGGCCCCCGAGCTGCGTCCCGGTGGGCAGGCAGTGGACGCGCGCGGGGTGACCAAGGAAGTCATCCGGCGGATGGGGCTGGACGCAGCCGTGCGCGCGGCCCGCACCGAAACCGCCGGCGCGTACACCGTGGACGCGAACGGGAACGTGCTGGAAACCTTCCGCGCGGACGACGACGGCGGCGACGGGTACATCGCGGAGATCGAGATCCTGCGCGGGGACTTGTCCCAGGTGCTCTTCGACGACACCCGGGACGGTGTCGAGTACGTCTTCGGCGACCGGATCGCCGAGCTCACTCAGGACGCGGACGGGGTCGATGTGGCCTTCGAGGGCGGCGACCGGCGGCGCTTCGACCTGGTGGTCGGGGCGGACGGGCTGCACTCGGCACTGCGAGCGATGGTCTTCGGGCCACGCGAGCGGTTCGTCCGCCACCTCGGGCACGTGCTGGCCTTCTACAGTGTGCCCAACGAGTTCGGGCTGGACCGCTGGCTGATCGACTACCAGGAGACCGGGCGCTCCGCCGGGCTGCGGCCCATCCAAGACGCCACCCGGGCGATGGCCATGTTCTCCTTCCCCTCGGGGAACTTCGACGTCGACTACCGCGACGTCGCGGCCCAGAAGCGCCTGCTGCGCCAGCGGATGGCCGGCATGGGCTGGTTGACCCCGCGCATCCTCGCGCACCTGGACGACACCCCGGACTTCTACCTCGACCAGGTCGCCCAAGTGGTGATGGACCGCTGGTCGAGCGGACGAGTTGGGCTGCTCGGGGACGCGGCCTTCAGCTCGTCACCGATGTCCGGGCAGGGTACGGGGCTGGCCCTGGTCGGCGCCTACCTGCTGGCCGGAGAGCTGGCCGCCGCCGGGTGGGACCCGGAGGCCGGGTTCGCCGGTTACGAGCGGCGGATGCGCTCGTTCGTCGAGGCCAACCAGGAGATCGGCCGGTTGAACGCGCGCAGCCGCGACGTCCCAGGGCCGGACGCCGAGCCGAGCCCCGACTTCGCCGGTGAATGGTTCACCGAGCTGATCGAGCGCGCGATCAACGGCATCGAACTCCCCGACTACGCAGGGGCGCCGGACTCCAGGGCCCCGGCCGGACCGCCGACCACCTCCTAGGCCAGGCCGTAGGCGTCACATAGCGTGTCGAGAGGGACGACGCTTCGGTAAGCGGCCACCGCCGGACTCGGATGTAGATGTGGTGTGCGAGGGGTTGATCTCGCACTGGCGCAACCGTCTTGACCTGAACGTTTCCGTTCTATGTGGTTGGGCTGGAAGCAGTCCAAGAATCGGGGCAACCCGCTGACATGCGGAAGCGTGTTGCTGGTTTGTGCCCTCGGCAGGACACGCACAACATGGGCAACTGTAAAACGCCTGGTCATCGTGGGTAACTATTCAACTTGAGCGTTGCGACGTGCTTGCGCCAGCCACCCGCCCCTCCCATCTTCATGGAGTCCTGGGCTGGGCGTGTCGAACTTGGGATGATGAGGCCGACCTGCGGATTTTGGGTGGGCAATTGGTGATCGAAGCTGGATGCGCGCTACATGTGGACTGCCGTCGACTTGGCGGACTGCTTCTAGTCGAGTGATATCGAGGAAGACGCTGGCTCGGGCTGACCGATCGGCGAGGTGTCCGGCGATCACCAGGTGGTCACCAGCAGGCACTAGTCGCGACACGCTAATCTGCTCGTGAACATTGATGTCGCGATCGAAGGTTCAGGGGAGAGCATGGCATCGGCACAGCCGGAGTGGGGGAGTTCGGGCGCTTCAGCTCGTACGTTGCGGCTAGCGATTCTGCGTCCTGATGCGGATTTCCTCAATCTGATCGACCTGGACCCGTCGAAGGAAAGGTCCTACTCGCAGTCTTGTCGAGACTGGCCGGAGTCGAAGCCGCACCTCGCTATCATCGTTGACCCTCATACCCAGCCGGGCAGGAATTCCGGCGAGCGGATTTGGGGACTGAGTATCGTCCGCCCAGCCCATAAGACGGACCGGGACCGGAAGGTTTTCGTTTCTCATGGACGGCGGTTTCGGGAGCATGTCGCTATCCCGGGAGGCTGGTTCAGTGCTGACACCTCTGACAGATTGCCGGAGAGCGGCCCCATCACGCGAAGTGCGAGTGCTGTATTGGCCAATCTCCGGGAGCTCTCACCTTATGTTGCGACCGAAGTGGAGAAGCTGACGCCTCTCCTTGATGATGAGGGAGATTGGGGCGAACGTGAGCTTCGCTGGCGAGACGAGCGCGATGCTCTGTTGCTCTTCGCAAAGATCGCTGGCGTGGCCCCGAAGGACTTCGTTCAGGTCCAGCACTGGAACAGGACTTTAGCTGGGGCGAGTTTCATCAGCGGGCTTCCTGACGCTGCAGCTCAGCTGGAACTCGACGATATCCGCGGGCGTATCGTAGATAGGCTCGGCAGTGCTGGTGAGACAGTGGTGCGAGCGTTCGTCGACGCGACGCGTCAGAGGAAGAACTACGACCTTCAGGTGACGTCTGTAGTCGCTCGGCGTGAAATCACGTCAGAGAACGGTTCGATCGATGCCTATTACTATCATGCGGCCACCGAGACACTCGTCATGTTCCGCTACGTGGGGCGCGGACTGGATGCTCTCTTGTCACCTAGCGTCCGGCGCAGCTTAGCCGAACTCCATACGCATTCCCGTGGCTGGATGCTACGTACTCGGCGGAGACGCGACGATTTCGGATTGTTGGAAAACCCAATCTTTGTCCGCATCCATGCAGACGTACCATTTACGTCAGCGCTGCCGCGCACGATTCCGGGCGCGATCTACCCCATTGAGCAAGTCGAAGTTGCGATTTCGACAGTGGATGATATCAATTCGCTACGTCCGTTTGCCGTGTTTCGTCGGCATCTTGTACCGACCGATTTCGTTCGACTAGCGCGTGACGGTTGGTTCGGGGCGCGCGAGGTCACCCTGGATGCGGTCCTCGACTTAGTCAAGATGTCTGCGGATGCCCTCGGATCTGTCCTGCTGGTTGTCGACTTCGATACTCGGCCACGCGGCAACGGGCCGTAACCCCTGCACTGAGGCTTCGGTCATTTCAAGACGCTAACGATGGGAGACAACTATCCATGGCCACGCTGGGAGCGGATACACCTCGCCAAGTCACACAGGTCCGCGAACAGCTTCACGAGACGTTCGACGGGGTGATCGATGACAGTGACATCGCTCATTTCCAAGGAGGCAACTATGAGCAGCGCTTCCTCTCGCGCGCTCTGGCCGCGCTCGCCGTGCGATGTGTAGCAAAATGTAATGCCGCAGAGGCGGCCGGCTTTGTCACCGACGGCATCGCTGACCAGGGTCTGGACGCAATCGCTCCGCTACCCGAAAGCGGACAGGTTCTGCTGGTCCAGGCGAAATGGAGCGACAAAGGCACTGCAACCTTTGATGTGGATGCCGCGAAGGCAATGGTCGACGGTCTGAACCGAATCGAGAATGAGCTTTACGAGCAGTTCAATCAGCGTGCCGCGGCTCTCGCTCAAGAGGCGAGGCCGCTGCTCATCACGGGCAGGACGACTCTGTTAATTGCACTGATGGGTACAGTGCAACCTTCGCCTCCGGCACGTCAGGTCCTGGATAACGCGCTCAACGAGTTCAACAAGTACGGCGCCCGCGTGAACGTCCAAGTCCTGTTCGCTGCTGATTTCCATGAGCAGGTACACGCAGATCTCCGACCGGAACCAATCTGCTTGGACGTACGGCTAGACGACTGGTACAAGCAGAAAGGACCACTCGAGGCATACCAGGGCACAGTCGCCGCTGAAAGCGTCGCCGACTGGTTTGAAGCGCACGGAACTGCCCTGTTCGAGCACAACCTCCGGGCACCTCTCGGGACCACTGTGACGAACGCGGCGATCGGCCAGACCCTCACATCCACACCCACCACCTTCTGGCACCTGAACAACGGGATCACCATGATCTGTGATGGGCTGGACGCCAAGCATGACAGCGCAAGGGCTCCACAGAGCAGGCCGACGACGCTATCAGTGACGGGCGCGAGTATCGTCAACGGAGCACAGACTGTACGCGCCATCGCCAGAGCCATGCTCGAAGAAGGCGACGCAGCGGCCCATGCAACGCTGAGTATCAAGGTCATCAACACACAGGGCGACAAACAATTCGCGGTCGACGTATCCCAGGCGGCAAACCGGCAAAACGCCATCGAGCAACGCGATCACATTGCGCTTGAACCCGTGCACCAGGCGATCAAGGCAAACCTACGCGCAGAGCTCCGCAAGCACTATGTGATCAAGCGGGGCGAACCCGTCCCCGCTCCGGCCACCGGCTGTTCGTTGGACGAACTCGCGCTTGCCCTGGCATGCTTGCACCCCGACGCTGAACAAACCGCCCGCGCTAGTAGCTCCACCGAAAATCTCTGGGAGCAAGGACCCAACGGCAGTCATACACTATTGTTTCATCGAGAACCCTCTCCCCAAAAAGTCTGGCGTTCAGTACTGACGCTGCGCGCCACTCGCAGCGCGGTGTATGAGCGGGGCAATGAACTCGACGGCCGCGAGGCCGCAGTTGCCGAACACGGCGGACTTCTCGTTACGCACCTGCTGTTCCAGTATCTCGGCGCGACAAGCATCGACGACCCTGACTTCGACTGGGACACTGAGGTTCTCGAAAAGATTCCGACTATTGTGGCGGAACTGGTGCGTCGACTGGCGCACCAGATCACTCTGAATGATCACCGCCCACAGATCAGAGCAACTTTTCAATCCGCAAAGCGATGCCAAGAGCTGGCCAAGCAAGTCCTCGACCAATTGGCGGACGGCATAGCCGTTCCCGAACCACCCGCGAAACAACGTAAGTCGCGCCGCCAGAACACGGTACCGCTCTTAGTTGACCGTCGCGTGATCAAAGAGGGATCGGCGCTTCACTACGTCGCGCAGACCGAGCCCGAGCGCAAGGCCCTTGAAAACTGGCTCGAGGAAGATGAAAGGCGACGGCAGGCGACGTGGGTCAATCACCGCACCAAATCGATCCTGTGGGCATACGACGAACAGCAGTACTCTCCATCTGGGCTCGTGTCGAAAATGTGGTGGGACGCGGGATGGGACGATCGGCCGGTCGCGAACCAAGGAACGATGCGCTGGTTGCTCGCCGACGGGCGGAGTCTATGGGATCTGGCGCAACTGATTCACAGTGAAGAAGAAGATGAGCCGGGAGATGACGAAAGCTAAGCAAGTTGGACCGCCACCCCCAGCGCACAGTCTGCGGGTTGATCTCGGAAGGGAGCGCCGTAGCCGGTTGGATGATTGTGTACCAGACCGGCCGGACTGTACGTTCTGATCGCGGAGTGTGGCGAGACAAAGCTGCTGCGGGCCAAGGGCATAGCGTTTTTGCCGGAGTAGCGTCTCGGCGAGCTTGCGGGCGGACGGGTGCGGCGAGTGGTGCTGTGCAGGTTGCCCAACAACCGGCGGACGCCGAGCGCGGAAGGTGTCCGATATACCCAATACGCAGCAGACCCGCTACAGGTGCTTCCGTCCAGTGCTTCTGGAGATTCGAGAACTGCGTTTCGACGCACCCAACTAGGTTGCCACCATGTACTTTCAGCGGAACCGCAGGCGCTGATACCCGGGCAGGACACGCACACCATGGGCAACTGAAACGCCGGTCGCCGTGGGTAGATATCCCGTCTGACGTGATCGTGCCGTTCTGCGTGTGTGGGCGATCGGTCGCGACATCATGCTACCCCGGCTGGGCACATCGAAGAGGGAAACGGGCACTACCTGCGGTTTTCTAGTGGTTCGTTGGCGATCGAAGCGGCATACCAGTTGTGGAGGGTCCGCCGTGCACGCGCGGCGGGGCAGGCAGTGGTGGTTCACTGCGACGGCGCTCACCGAAGTTGACTCTGTCCCAATTCGCAGATCGATGGGAGTCGATTGATGTTGATGTACTTGGCGGTGTACGCGTTCGGTATGGACGGAGTCGGATCGACGATCGTTGCCGATGCTGTTACCAGGGGGATTCACAATGCCGCGTGTCCTACAAGCGTCTCATCGGTGCCAGGCAGTGTGTTTCGATGTTTGGGCCCCAGAACGACTTAGGTACCCTGTCACGGTTCATGGAGCCTTTGCTCCCCGGCGATGACTGATGCGGAGGAAACAGCTTGGCGACGGAAGAGTTGGCCCAGAAGGGGTACCTCACTCCCGAGGGGCTGCGCGGCTCACGGTTCGGCGATTTCGAACGCCTGGATCTTGGGTCTACGACGGTAGATATGCTGGCGAAAGCAGGACTTGAATTTTCTATGGCCGCCACAGTCGATTTTCCGTGCCAAAAGTACAAGGCCCCAAAGCTTCCCAAAAGCGCCAAGCCCGACACGCTATATGTCCAAAGAGTCGGGAGCGTAGTGATTCCTGTAGCGGTTGCGGAATGGAAAGACCCCTCGCGTCTCCGATCTGACGACGACAAACTCAAAGCGGCCGAGCAGGCCGTGCACGGAGCCTTGGCTTTGGGGCTTCGGATCGCGATCACCACCGACGGGGCTCGCAACCGCTATCTTGACGCGGTTGCTTCGGCGAACGCCGGTGAGATCGTCGAGATCAATGAAAACCGGGATTTCAGTCCAGGAGTGCTAGCCGATCTCTACCATGGTGAGTCTGGTGTAATTCGCAATCCTCGTCCATTGGCAGAGACGGTATGGCAGATCGTTTGGCACGCGACGAAGGCTGAGCCGAAAGACTGCCTGCTGACATTCGTTGAGATCTTCATGCTCAAATTCTTGTCGGACAATCTGCCGATGTCCGTGCTCGCCGCTGACCATCGATTCGATGTGCTCCTCGATGATCAGGCAGAGTTCAAGCAGAAGAAGGGGGCCAGCCAGATCGAGTACTATGTCAACACGATTAGGCCCCGCATAAAGCAAATCTTCACAGAACGTTTGCTTGTCACCGACCAGGCCGTGCGTGAGTTGTTCGGACTTGCCACAATTACCTCACAAACGTCCGTGATCAACGGCTTTGCATTCTTACGGTCTTCGTCGACCACCACCATCGCGTCCTACAACAGAACTTTCTGCGAGATCCTTGAGACATTCCAGCAATTCGGTACGTTGACAAATATCGACCCGGAATTCAAGCTGAGACTTTACGAGACGTTCCTGCGTCGCTCCGCGCGGCAGCAGCGCCTCGGTCAGTTCTTTACCCCGCGCAATATTGTTAAGCCGATGGTGCGAATGGCCATGCTGAATCGACTTCCCGAGGGGGCGACCGTACTCGATCCGGCAGCCGGCGTTGGGGGATTCTTGCTAGAACCGCTGTTGTTTCCTGATGCTCTTCCCGGCAACGTCTCTTTCCGCGATGGTTTGCCTAAGCAGCGAGTAAAGCTTGTTGGTTTGGATGTCGATGTAAACACGAATATCTTGGCGAAAGCCAACATGCTTCTGCATCTCGCCGAATCAGTACGCGATCCGCATACTACGACAGACGCACTCAACCAGTCTCTTGCAAATACGTTCTTGTTGCTGAACGAAAACGAGACGCTCGGAAGCTTGCTGTACCCTCCGAAGAACTCGGTAGACGTGATACTCACGAATCCGCCATACGTAACGCAAGGCTCTTCGATCTATCGGAAAGAAATAGAGGAGGTGCGTGGTCCGAGAAACGGTGTCGTACTGAAGGACTACTACGATGCTGGCGGGCTGGGGGTGGAGGCGCTCTTTCTTCGCTATATTGCGGGAGCGCTCAAACCTGGAGGTCGAGCATTCGTCATTGTTCCTCTGGGTCTGCTCAATCGAACAGCGCACCGTATGAAAGCTGCACTCCTCGACGAATGCAATGTTATCGCGAGTATTCAGCTGCCACGAAACGCTTTCTTCAACACATCTCAGCCGACATACATCTTGGTTCTAGAGAAAAGGCGGACGAAAGCACAGTCGAGGCCAGCTGTCTTCTGTGGAATTGCTCGCACAATTGGCGAAACACTCGACTATGAGCGAGTGTCGACGCCGGATCAGAATGATCTGTCTGTTATTGCCGAGCTCTTCATTAGATACGTAAGGTCGAGCGACAACAGCGTGGCACGCCCCACCCCGTACGAAGATTGCGAGTTCGTCAAGATAGTTCCAAGCAAGTCGTTCGCGGCCGATGAAAGATGGGATGTCGTCCGTCACTGGACTGACGAGGAGCATGTAGCACTCGGCGAACGCGCCGGAACTATAGATCGCGAGGAATTTATTCAGCTCGCCACCGAAACGCTGGAAGTGCTCATCACCGAATTGAAACAAGCGGAGTCCGAGCTGAAAAGTTTGTCTTCAGGTCCGACGGAGACATACTCCATAAGTGATGTATCGCAATTTCAGGTCCGCTCGGGAGTGCGGATCCGAAACTCGGATCTACGCGAGAATCCTGGGGACATACCAGTCTATTCGGTATTCACTCGACCTGATACAGTCAAAGGGTATATTGCGCTCGATTGGCTAGCCGATTGCGGCGTCGTACCTGAAGAATTTCCGAGCGTCACTGTGATGGCGACAGGGGCATCCGCAGTCGGCATGGTCTTCAACCGCGAGCCCGGATGCGTGATGACCGACGACGTCGTCATCGTCCAACCATGGAGTCCTGACGCCGAGTTGATCTGGCGTACCGAGACCGCCGAGAAACCGTCTGAAGCGCCGCCGCATCCGATCCAGGGGATCGACTTGAACTACCTCGCAGTCGCGCTCGCACAGAGCATCGCCCAGGGGGGATATGTGTACGAAGCGAAGCTTTATACCAAGCGGGTGCGTCAGCTTGAGATCGAGGTGCCTGTCGCAGACGACGGCAAGCCTGATTTGGAACGGCAGCGGCAAATCGCGGCACTTGCAAAGCGTCTGGATACGATCCGCGCCAAATTGCAGGAGACCGGAGTGTGGAGCAAGAGCGTCCGATTGTCGTAGTCGACCTCTTGGTGACTGCCAGGGCTCGATGGATGCCCGCAGTGACGACGGCGAGCAGGCAACGGCTAATCCGGACGATAGTGCCGCGTCACGCAATGCTGGGTAGGTAATCCGGCCGCCGAATTTTGGAGCCGACTGCGAAGTCGCGTATCGGTCCGGCGTGCTGGTTGCGCGCGGCAGTAGTCAGGTGCGAAAGAGACTGTCGTAGGCTTGTGCCCTCGGCGGGGCGTGTCGAACATGGGAACGGTGGTGACCTGCGTCTTCCGGGTGGGCGGTTGGTGATCGAAGCTGATTACCCGTTATGAGCGGGTGGTGCCGCTGTCCTGCCGGGCCGCTTTCCATCGCCCAAACTCGAGGAGCCCGGCTCGGGTCTCCCGCTCTCGCTGAACGAGATGCGCTGTCCGGAGTCGCCGCTCGTGCTTGGAGGTGGGTTCCGGAGATCGAGGAGGTCGGATTCACGCTCGAAGCATCAGGGCTGCCAATTTCTTTCAGCGCGGAAAGCCTCCCGCTGTATGGGCTGCTCCCTCCGGCAAAGGATGTTCGGGCGATCGCACCGGAACAGTCATTCAGCGACTTCGGCTGACCAACAAGGGAACCTCGCGCTACTCAGTACGACACCGCGTGGTTGAGCGACCCGAATCGGACGTGGTGTTGCGTTGCATGACGAAGGGGTTTGACACCCCTGGAGGTGATCGCTACGGTCCAGCCATGACTGATGGGGGAGCTCCAGCCACCGGTGGAAGCATTTCCGTTGTGCCGGAAAAGGTCAGAGAGGTCGGTCAGTACACCTACGAGCTAGCGGAAGCCTTGCATTCCGCCCTGCGGTCCGTAGCTCAGGACGTCGCCTCTTTACTCGACGGGAACTGGTCCGGCGGCGCAGCGACCGACTTCGCTGACGGGTGGTCCGAGGTCCGCGATGGGGGAGGTCAGATCATCACGGCGTTGAAGGAGATGGCTGGAAAGCTTGGCGTTTCCGCCCAAACCTACGAAAGCCGCGACTGGTCCAACGCATCAGCGTTGAACACCTCGGCATCCAGTCTGGATCTTCCGTGAGCGAGTTCACCGTCGATGTCGACCACCTGGACCAGATCGTCGCCAGGCTGTCCGCCCTGGCCGGATTTATCAATGATCACCTTGACGACATAGACCACAAGGTAGCGGGGCTCACCGGCACCGGTTGGGAAAGTGTTGCAGCCCAGGCGTATTTTGAGGCGCACACGAAGTGGGCGACAGCGGCCCGGGAGTTCGCTGAGGGCGTCCGCGACATGAGCGACGCCGCCCGCAAGGCACACATGAAGTACATCAACGCTGCCGAGGTCAACAAGCAGATGCTCAACGGCGGGTAACGTCCGTGGGAACATGGACGATCGACTCCGGCGTCTACTTCGATGCGGCCAAGAAATGCCAGCTTCTCGCCACCGACATCTCTCTCGCGTTGGGTCCGTTGCTGTCCGAGTTGGTCCATGAGTCGGCGGAATGGCCGGCAATCACGAGAAGTCCGAGGCATGGATTACCGCCTACGACCAGTACGCCGACGATATAGTCAAATTGACGGCGGTCCTGGCGAACGCACTGCAGCGATACGGCGATGTTCTTGCCGCCACGGGCTACAACTGGTGGCAGGCTAACCGCTCCACCACCAGCGGCACCGAACCGACACGTCCAACAGAGTCCGAACTGCTGTACGACACTGGGATGGACCTCCCCGCTACCGCCAAGGGAGACAACGGAGCCGGGATCGACAGCCCGATCACGGGCCTGCTGGAGAAGGTCGGCAAGATCCCCAACGGGGACGTCACCAAGTTGCACACTGCCGCAGAGGCGTGGAAAAGGTTCTCCGAGCACACGAACATCACCGGGGCCGCAGAGCGGATCAAGGGCGTCAATGCCAAGTTCGCAGACAGCACTGACCCGAACATCATTGCGATCGAAGAGAAACTGTCAACGCTGCAGAAGGCCGCGGAACTGTTGGCTCAGGCGGCGAGAGCGTTATACGGGCCGGTCCAGGGACACTACGAGGCTCTCGACAAGATGCGCTCCGACATCCAGAGGGCTGTCTCCGACGCCACCAAGGAGCTCGCCGCATCGATCGCCGTCACAATCGCGGTCGTCGGGGTCTTAGCCGTTGTAACTGGTGGTGCTGCCGCTGGGCCTGCCGCCGCTGGTGGCGCCGCGGTGACCACAGAAGTCGTCACGGCGGCGGCGGCGGCGGTTATCCGCACCGCTGTTCATGCCAGTGACCTCATCCACATTTACGAGGCGGTCACCTTCGTTAGTTCTGCTGGCTCGGGCGTGTTCTCAGCCATACCCGACCTCTCCCAGGGCGGCACCAAAGCAGCCCTCGAGGGCATCGCGGCAATGACCGTCAAGCTGACCGAGGGTGGCAGTAGCGGGAACCAATGGGACAAGGTGGAGGGGGCGAAGCCGAACCCGGCGAACATTACTATCTCTCAAAAACGGCGGATCCATATCCTCGACGGCGACGGGAGCGACGACATCAACGGTGGTGGGCACGCGCCCGGGACTGGAATGCCCAACAAGACCGAGTTCCCCGACACCGATGACTGGGAAGATGACAAAATCATCGACCGAATACTCGACGTCGCGAAGAACCCGGACCAGCCGCCAGTCCTCCAGGACAACGGCAACTGGAAGGTCAACGGCACCCGCAACGGCGTCCAAATCGAAGTCATCGTCGCTCCCGACGGCTCAGTCGTGACCGGCTACCCCATCGGCGGGGAGGGCGTAGTCAGGAACGACGCGAATGGCGACCCGATCAAATAGGCTAGGAGAGCGATGAATCCGGACAGGGCGGCACGAGAAGCCCGAAAGCGTCAGCGAGACCCGCAAGCCATCGAAGCCCGTAACCGTCGGCTCAACAAGATGAGCAAGGACTCGCGAGACCTTCTCGAAAGCGTCGCCGACCGTCTGCCTTCTGACCTGCTTGAAAGCTATCGGACCTATAGCAACGTGGGTGAGTGGGCGATGCTCGTCGATGTGCTGTGCGCCAGTCTCATCAAGCGCCGGATCCCGGTCACTGAAGCGGAACGCGATGCCGTGGCGAACGTACTCGGCCAGTTCAATCCCCCAGTGGAGGGATATCGCTACCTCAGCGACCCCCAAGGCGTGCTATCTGAGCTCAACGTGGTCACTGCGTAGAGTCCTCGTGATCCGATCGGGGCCAGACGGCCAAGTCGTCCTTGGTGGCGCGCCTCGAGCCAGTTGTAGACACTGGAAACCTGGCCCCTGATCGGACGTCAACCAAGCCCGCGGCAGTCTCGAAGCCCCACGTCATGGGCAAGACGAATGTCACGTAACCCCGGAGCCATCAGGTGGTGCCGCCGTCTTTCTGGGCCGCTTGCCATCATGCGATTTCGAGGAAGACGTTGGCCTGCTGCTGGGCGAGTGCCTCGCCCTCGGCTTCGTCGAGGATGTCGTGTAAAGGAAAATCAGTCGGGGATGCGAGGGTGCCCTGGCACAGTGCTGGACATGACTGTCTCCGGCCCTAAAGCGGATCTGCACCGTTACCTGCGCTATGCCCGCGAAGCCGTGCTGTGGAAGCTCGACGGCCTGTCCGAGTACGACGTGCGTCGCCCGATGACCCCAACCGGCACCAACTTGCTCGGCTTGGTCAAACACCTCGGCACCATCGAGTTCGGCTATTTCGGTGACACTTTCGCCCGCCCATACAACGAGCCCTTCACCGAACACGACTTCGAGGCCGATCCCACGGCCGACATGTGGGCCACCTCCGAACAGTCACGCGAGGACGTCATCGGGTTCTACCGTCGAGCCTGGGCGCATGCCGACGCCACGATCGACAGCCTCGACCTGACCGCTGCAGGCTCGGTCCCGTGGTGGTCCGAGGACCACCGGACCGTCACCCTGCATCAAATCCTGGTGCACGTGGCGGCCGAAACCCACCGGCACGCCGGACACGCCGACATCCTCCGCGAGCTCATCGACGGCTCCGCGGGCCTGCTCGACGGCAACGACAACATGCCCACCAGTGACTCGACCTGGTGGCAGCAATATCGAGCCAAGCTGGAGAAGACCGCAAAACAGGCCGCTGGGCTCCGGTGATCGATGAATCCAGCCTTCTTGAAAGCCTGTCCACCGGCGCTTCGCTACGAGAAATGAGGCACCTCGACGCTACCCGCCTGTAGCGAACGGCGCCCCGTATCGTGCGTTCGGTAGTCCCCCGGATGCAGGCTTCTGAACCTATATCCGGCACAGTATCTCGGCCAACGGCCGAATACACGGAAATGCCGCTGAGCGCGTGATCGGCGTCGGTCGAGACCGCAGGGGCAATATAACCGGGACCAGCTGAATATTGTTGTTTTTGCAACAAGTTCAGTGAAGCGGGGCGTCATTGATCGAAGGGGGATGACAGCTCGTGTCTCGGTCGGCCGGGTTGATCCGCGCGGGGTCGCATTGCTCGGAGTGCGTTCCCATGTTCGATGTGCCCTACAGGCGCACAGGAGGACGGCATCTGACCTGGGGTTTCTCGATATGGTCATTTTGGGATTATCCGAAAATCCCGTTGACATGCGGAAACGCTGTCGCAGGTTTGTGCCCTCGGCAGGACACGCAAAACATGGGCAACTGAAAAACGCCTGGTCATCGTGGGTACTTATCCCGTCTGAGGGATCGATGCCTGCGGATTGTTAGGCAATCCGCCCAACTTCATGGTGCCCTGGGCGGGGCGTGTCGAACTTCAGAACGGCGACCGGCACCGAGATATCATCAACCCGTCAACCAGCGCGTTCGGGATAGAACGCGGTCAATCGAGGCGTTCACGGACAATGAGGCACGGGACGTCCGCCTATCCGCTAGTCGCGAACCCCCAATGTCCGCCGGGGATCGCGCGCCGGGTGTTGGTCCGGGACCACGCCGATTCACCGGGGCGCAAACCTGTTGCTGCACCGGCGTCCTTCCACACCGCAGGGTTCAGGAACGTCTGCGTGGCACTCGATATCGGTCAACCAGACAGAGTCCAGGCTGCCCTGATCGAAGTGGCGGCGCAGACACGCCCATGCCGAATGTCGGGTCTACGGGGCGACAGGGTTGATGATCGTTCGTGAGGTCTGTGGTGTGCGGCCCGCTTCGGTATCGAGGTTGTCGACCGGGCCGTCTGAGACCAGGACTGGCGCGAACAATTTCCAACGCCTGCACATGCTGCTCGCCGAACACGCTACAACTGCGGAGCAAGCCGCCGCACTGTGCACGATCGGCGACACCGACCGAACGCTGATCAACCGACTCCTGCCTGCATCGGAGGCTCGACATGCTGCGCGCCGTGGAGAAGTGGCGCGAGGCGGCTGGTGACGCCGCCGTGATGCCCGACCGGTTAATCCATTCATTGGCGGCTCCGCAAGTTGGGCGCCGACCACCAGTGCTAGAGGAGCAGCCATCGTGCCTTCGACCTTCACCTACCCCGGCGTCTACGTCACCGAGCGGCCTTCGGGCGCACAGGCAGTCCCGGCAGCAGCCACCTCGATCGCCCTGTTCGTCGGGATGGCCGATATCGGCCCGTTCGACACCCCCGTCAGGATCCAGAACCTGTCGAGCTACGTCCGCACCTTCGGTGAGACCTCGGTCGGCGAGATGGCCGACCAGGTCAAGCAGTTCTTCATCAATGGGGGCGCCGACTGTTACGTGATGCGCATCGCCGACGGAGAACGGCAGTCCGAGATCCGGGTGCGCGACGAAACCGGGACGACGGATGTGCTGCGGATCCTCGCCCGCGACGCGGGCAAAGCGGGAAACCTGATCCGGGTGGAGGTGGACTACCAGACGGCAACGCCTGAGCTCACCTTCAACCTCACGGCGTACCGAAGTGTCCTGAATGCCGACGGCACGTTCGGTCGGACCGACATCGAAACACTCGCCGACGTATCGATGGACCCACTCCACCCGAGGTACGTCGAGACGATAGCCGCCACTTCGAGCACGCTGATCCGGGTCGAGAACCTCGCGGCGGCACCGGCGCCCGGGAACACCGGGGGAGTCTCCGTCGCGGGGCTGTTCCTCACAACCGCGACTGCACTGACGGATTTGCGTTCGGTGATCGACGCCACCCACAGGAGCCTCTCGGTCAGCATCGCTGGGCGGCCGCCCGTGACGGCGGTGGTCAACCTGACAGGGCTCGACGACACCAACCCTCACACCAGGATCGAGGAGGCGATCTACAACGCCTACCAGGGCCAGGATCCGCTGCCCGCTGGCTCGCTGACGGTGGTCATCACCAACGGACCGGGCGCGCTCGGCTCGGTCCTGGAGATCCAGTCCGAGGAGGGGGCGGTGATCGTCAGCCGGGCGGCGACCAATGACCTCACGTCGGTGCTGATGCTCGGCAGCACCAACGGCGGCGTGGAGTTCGACGCGTACTCACGGCTGCGGCCGGCGCCATCCGGCGTCTTCGCACAGCTGGGCACGACCAACGGCCGCCCCACGTCCGCGTGGCTCAACCGGCTCTTCGCGGTCGCCGCATTTCCGCGAGACCAGGTCACCACGCTGACCTCGCTCGCCGACCCGGGGTCGTCGTCCTCGCCGTACACCGGGCCCATCGCGATCGCGGGTGTTGCCGCGGACCCGGTCGCCCATGTGCCGATTGCGGCACCCTTCCCGGCGGCACTGGGCTCGATGGAGGCGGTCCGGGCCGGCCTCGACGCCATCGCGGACGGTATCGAGGCAGCGGTGAGCGCCACCACGCCTGGCCGCTGGACCGCCCAGCGCCAAGGTGTGCGGCTGGTGCTGCGCCCGGCGGTCAACCTCGCTCCTGCTACTTCCCTCGGCGTCGAGGTTGCGACCGGGCCCGCCGACCTGGGCGCTGCCGGGAGCTACTTGGACAGGACGACGTCGGCCAACCTGGCGGCCTACACCCTCGGCACAGCCGCACCGGGCGGGCAGCAGACGGGCGACGTCGCCGGACTCGACGGCACCAAGCCGTTGCTGACCGACTACCAGGCGGCGTTCGCCGTGATCGAGAGCAACGTCGAGATCTTCAACATGATGGTCCTCCCGAGGGCCCCGCAGCAGACCGACGCCGACCGCCAGACGATCTGGGGCGCGGCCAGCAACTTCTGTGCCCAGCAACGCGCCATCCTGTTCGTCGACCCGGCCGACTGGCGGACGATCGGCCAGGCCGAAGCCGGAGCTGGCAACATCAAGCTCGGCGTGGACACCCGCAACTCGGTGATCTACTGGCCACGCGTGTTGGTGCCCGGCGCCACCTCCCCGCGGGGGGTGGCCGTCGACCCGTCGGGCACGATGGCAGGTCTCTACGCGCGAACCGACACGCGCTTCGGCACCTGGAAGGCGCCCGCTGGCATCGAGGCGACGCTGACGGGTGTACTTGGGGTCGAGGTCCCGATGAGCGACGCCGAGAACGGGCGGATCAACCCGAAGGCACTCAACGCGATCCGCGTGTTCCCGTCCGGCGTGACCTCCTGGGGAGCCAGGACCATGGTCGGCGCGGACGACACCGGCAACGTCGACGACAAGTACGTCAACGTCCGCCGGACCATGCTGTTCATCGAGAACAGCCTCTATCGGGGGCTGCGCTTCGCGGTTTTCCGCAGCAACGCCGAGCCCCTGTGGGCCAGCATTCGCCTCGCCGCAGGCGCGTTCATGAACGGCCTGATGCTCCAGGGCGCGTTCGCCAGCACCACCAAGAGCGAGGCGTACTACGTGCTCTGCGACAGCACCACGACCACGCCGAACGATATCAACCTCGGCATCGTCAACGTGCTGGTCGGGTTCGCCCCCAACAAGCCGGCCGAGTTTGTGCACTTGATCGTGACCCAGCTCGCCGGCCAAGTCGAGGCATGAGGACAGGAGGAGACAGACCATGGCCATGTTCTCGGTCAACTCGACCCGGATCGACCCCTACAGCAACTTCCGGTTCCTCGTCGTGTTCGGCAACGACGTGGTGGCCGGCGCGAGCAAGGTGAGCGGGCTCAAGCAGACGATCGAGCTCGTCGAGCACCGCGACGGCGGCGACCTCTCGACCAAACGCAAGTCGCCCGGGCTCACCTCGTTCGAGCCAATCACCATCGAGCGCGGCATCAGCCATGACCCGGCGTTCGAGGAGTGGGCGAACCTCGCCTACTCACCGGAGGGGCCGGGCCGGGTGTCGCTGAAGAACTTCCGCCGCGACATCATCATCGAGCTCTACAACCTGCAAGGCGTCAAGGTGCGCGCATGGAACGCCTTCCGCTGCTGGGTCAGCGAGTTCACCGCGGTGCCGGAGCTCGACGCCAACGCCAACGCGATCGCCTTCGAGAGCATCGTCTTGCAGAACGAAGGCTTCGCCCGCGACCCTGCCGTGGTCGAGCCGGTCGAGAGGTGACGGAGGGCCGGATGCGTCGACTGCTGCTCTCGCTCCCGACGCTCGGTGAGCGACAGCTCCTGCTCTGCGAGCTGGATGGTCATGCCGAGCTTCTCGTCGCCCCCGACGACCCAGAGGTGGTGCGGCGCCTGCTCGGCCGCGTGCTGAGGGAGCCGTCCGGCGCCGAGGTGGACGCGGACGGGCTGTTGTGCGTGTGGCGGGACCGGGTGTTCGCGGCGCTGTTCGAACGGGAGCTCGGCGGGCGGGTCGCCTCCCAGGCGCGATGCTCGGCCTGCAACGAGGACTATGCGTTCGGCTTCGACCTGGCGGCGGTGGTACGGCAACAGGACTCCGCGGCGGCCGCCACCGGGTTGGTCGCCGACGATGACGGCCGCGTAGTCGTGGAGCACGGCACCCGGCTCCGGCCGCCGACGGTCGGCGACGTCGTCGCCCATCGAGATCCCGACAGCCTGGCCCGCGCGCTGGCGGATCCGACGCTGCCGCGCGAGCGGGTCGAGGAGATCCTCGACGAGGTGGCGCCGCTGCTCAGCTTTGACCTCGAGACCCGGTGTGCCCACTGCGAGCAGCCCCAGGTCCTCCGGTTCGACGTCGTCCGCTACACGCTGGAGAGCCTGGCGGCCGAGCGGCCCCTGCTCATCCGCGAGATCCACCTGATCGCGTCGCGCTACGGCTGGGGGCACGACACAGTCATGGGCCTGACCCGGGCGGACCGGCGCGCCTATGCCGCACTGATCCTGAGTGAGCGGAACGCCACCGGCCTGCGGAGCGTCGGGTGAGCGCCCATCTCCAGCGCCTGTACGACACCGCGGCGGCCGCCCCGGTGGCGGTCGACGCCCGTCCCGTACAGCGTTCGTCGTCGCCGCTGCTAGCAGTCGACCAGCGGCTGGCCACGAGCGCCTACGCCGCATCGTTCCTGATAGGCATGCCGGGAGAGGCCGAGGCGGTGTCGGAGGCCTGGCCCGACCTGCCGGCCGAGCTCCGCATGGCCCGCGAGCCGGATGCGCTGGCGCCACCCGTGGCCGCGCCGCCACCGCCCACCACGCCCGCCGACCGTGACCTGCCGCCAGCGGAATGGTTGCGACCCCCGCCGCAACCGCGACCCGCCGAGGCCACCGTCACCGACCGTCGCACCGGTCCCGAGCCCGTGCTCCCGCCGCCCGAGCCCCCCACCGCGAGGGCTGATGACGTGCCCACGACGCGACCGCTGCCGCCGGTCGAGATAACGCGCCCGGAGGGGATACTAGCCCCGATCGATCAGCCCCGGCCAGCCCCTGAGCCGGTGCCGACGCGCACCGTCTCGCTGCGGAGCGAGCCGACCGTGACCGTCGGGCTGGAGGCGCCCCGACGAGACGCGCCGCCCCCTCGTCCCCGCATGACGTCTGCTCGGGAACCGCTGGGCGCCGAGGTCCGCCGGACGGATGTACCTGAGCTGCTGCACCCGGTTCCTGCGCCGCCCGCGCCGCCGCTGCCGCTGCCTGTCCAGTACCGCGAGGCCGACCTCACCGAGCCGGTTCGCCGACTGGTCCGCGAGGCGATGGTGGACAGTCGCCCTCGCACCCCGGCGCAGGCGCAGGACCCGGCACCGACGGCGGCGGGCACGACCAGCCAGCCGACGACCGCGGAATCCGTCCAGCCGACGACGGCGGAATCCGTATCGCTTATCGGGCCACTCGACCGGCCGTCGCGCGCGACGACCCTCTATGGCCTCCGGCTGAGGTGACGCCGTGCCCTCACCGAACCTGAACGAGGTCACCGACGCTCTCGCCCGACTGATCGAGCAGACGGTCTCGGCCCAACTCGGCGGGACCACCGTCACGGTCTCGAAGCTCCCTCCCGAGAAGGCGGAGGAGGCCGGCGACACACGCCTCAACATCTACCTGTACCACGTCGCGCAGGACATGGACGGTGGCAACGACCTGGTCCGCGGCGGCCCCAGCGGCCCGGTCCCGGTGGCAACCCGGCCACTGGCCGTCAAGCTGTTCTACGTTCTGACCGCGCACGCGCTGATCGACACCGTCGAGGATGTCTCGGGCCAGCAGACGCTGATGGGGTGGGGGATGAAAGCCCTCCACGACAACCCCGTGATCGACCACCAGCTCACCGTCGGCGCGGTGCAGATCTTCCCGACGATCGGCGACCTGCGGCTACAGATCGTGCTGCGGCCCGTCACCCCCGAGGAAGCCGTCAGCTTCTGGTCGACCGACCAGGTGCGCACGGCCCGGCTCTCGGCGTACTACGAGGTCAGCACCCTCTTGCTCCCACCCGAAGCGCCGAGCACGACGCCGGGCGTGACCGGTCAGGTGCTGTTGTCCGTGCTGCCCCGCGGCAGGCCGACGCTGCGGACGACCAGGTCGGTGGGGAGGTTCGTGCTTCCCGCGACCCTCGGCGGCGCCTCCCTCGCACCGGAACGATCACCGGGGGTCGTTGCGCTGAAGGCCGCCGTGGATGAGGACACCCGCCTGACCGCGCTGGGACAGTCGCTGGGCGACGGGCGGGATGCAGCCGTGGTGATCCGCGGGGAGTCGACGTCCGGTCTGGGTCTGCCCGAGGACGCGGCCGTTCTCCTACCCGCTGACAACCCGGGCTGGGGGATCGTCGTGACCGACTCCGAGGTGACCCTGTCGGTGCGGCCCGTTGCCCAGGCCGCGACGCCCACCGGGCTGGTGGCCGTGGACATCCTCCCCGGCTTCCACACCATCGCGGTGCGCCGGGCGGTGATGACCCGCAGCGAGGGCGGGGTGACCGACACCGTCGACGTCGAGAGCAACCGGCAGCCGTTCGCGGTCGTGCCCTCCGTCGTATCGGCGACCGTCGATGCCACCGACCAGATCGTCGTGGCCGTCGACGGAGCGTACGACGCCCAGGCCGCCGGCGCCGTCGCGCAGCTGTCGCTGGGAGGAGACGTGTACCGCAGGGTCGCGACGTTCACCGGGACACCGGCCGACGCCGGCTCCTTCCAGGTGCGCGACGACCACACCTACGTAGCGGTCCCACTCTTTGACCCAACTGTGCCCGGGCGCACCTACCCGGTCCGGGTCAGCGTAAACGGTGCAGACTCGCAGCCGTTCTGGTTGGAGGTGGCCTGAGATGGCACCGGCCGAGCAGCGCAAGTCGGACGCAGTCTCGGCGGCCGAGCTCGTGGTCGAGCGGCTCCGCCTGCTGCTGGACGCGCATCTCGATCCTGACGGCGAACACGCTGAGCGACTGGCCCCGGTCGAGGCGAGGCTCGCCGGGCCGGAGGGCGCGTTCCGTCAGCGGCTCGGCGACTTGTTCGGCCTCACCGAAGGTGAGATCGACGCACTGGACCTCGCCGTCGCCGTCGCCGTCGAACCCGCCCTCGCCGCGGAGGTCGCCCAGGTGCAGGGCATGCCGTCGCGGTATTTGCCGGGCGAGATCGCGCTGCGACTCCTCCTCGGACACAGCCCGAGCCCGGTAGTCCGCAGTGGGTCGCCGCTGCTGTCCTGGGGGTTCGTCGAGGTCGTCCAGTTCGCACCCGACGAACCTGCGCTGTTCCGGGCCGACCCGGCCGTCGTGGACTGGTACTTCGGGACGCTCTCGGCCTCCGCGATCCCGGTACGCCGAGCGCCGGACGTCGAGCCGCTCCCGGAGTGGCGGGTGGCCGACCACGCGCGACGGATCGAGGGCATCCTCGCCGAGCAGAAGCCCGTCCGGCTCGTGCTCGTCGGCCGGCGCGGCACCGGCCGGGCCAGCCTGGCGGCCGCCATCGCCAAGCACCTCGGCAGACAGGCGATCTGCGTCGACCCGGAGTCGCTGACGCACGGCGCGGGCTACTCGACGTTCCTGCGGCTGCAGCGGCTCGCGCTGCTGGGCGATCTGGTGTTGGTCTGGCGCGGCGCACCCGCGTCGTGGCCTGCAGCCCTGCCGGTGGCGATGTTGCAGGCGGTCACGCTGGAGCCCGGCGAGTCGCTCGCTCCGGTGGACGGCATCGTGGACCTCGACATCCCGATGCCGCTGCTGGGGAAGGACACCCTCGGCGCGCTCTACCGCAGCTACCTGCCGGCGGTGGCCGACCAGCTGGACGTGGTCGTCGGTCAGCCAAGGGTCGGCGACCTCGCCGACGCCGCGGCACAGCAGATCACCACCCCCGAGGACCTGCGCCGCTTCCTGCGGCAGCGCAACAGCGCCCGCACCGCTCAGATCGGCAGGGTCGAGCGGGTGTCGTACACCTGGGACGACCTCGTGCTGGCGGATCAGACGAAGACGATGCTGCAAGCGTTCGAGGCTGAGGCCCGCAGCCGCGCCACCCTGCTCGCCGACGAGAAGCGCCGGCGCCTGTTCGGAGACACTGCCCAACTGAGCGCCCTGTTCTCAGGACCGCCCGGGCTCGGCAAGTCGATGTCGGCCAAGGTGATCGCGCATGAGCTCGGCCTGGACCTGCTCGTCGTCGACTCGGCCGCGATCACCAGCAAATTCATCGGAGAAACGGCCAAGAACCTGTCGCTGGCCTTCGAGGTTGCCCGGGACGCCCAGTGCGCGTTGATGTTCGAGGAGGCCGACAGCTTCTTCACCACCCGGGTGAAGGTGGAGACGGCCAACGATCGCCACAGCAATGCCGACATCGGCCACTTACTGCAGCTGATGGAAAACCACGACGGCCTGGTGATGCTCTCGAGCAACCGGCGCTCCAACATCGATGCGGCCTTCACCCGCCGGCTCCGCTTCATAGTCGAGTTCCGCCCGCCCACGCAGGCCGAGCGTGAGCAGCTGTGGGAACGCGCCCTGGCCGCCCTCGGCATGGCCGAGCCGATGCGGCAGGCGGTCGTGCCCGCGGTCGCCGCAGCCCACGAGCTCACACCCGCACAGATCAAAGGCGCGGCGCTGACGGCGGCCTACCGGGCTGGCGACACCGGCATCACCGGCGCGGAGGTCGAGCAGGCAGCCCGACTGGAGCTGCAGAAGGAGGGCCGGCTGATCAGCGCCGTCCCCGAGACTCCTGTCCCCGCACGGAAGGCGATTGCACATGGTTGACACCGGTCACCCGAGATCGCCGGCACTTATGCACGGAGCGCTGGTGCAGCTCGCCGAGGATCTCGGCGTCATCGTGCCGCTCGTCATCCCCTTCCAGTACAACCCGGCGAAGGTGACACGTGGCTTCGAGCCGTGGAACCCGTTCGCCACCGACCCTCAGAACCAGGCCTCTCAGACTCCGCTCGTGCAGCCGTTCGACCCCCACGAGACCTATGGGTTCGAACTCGATCTGGACGCCACCGACGACCTGGCGGCGGGCAACCCGCTGGCTGCGGCGACCGGCGTGGCTTCGCGGATCGCGGCCCTGCGCAAGCTGATCGAGCCCACCGAGGGCGTGGTCGGCGACCTGGTCGCCGCGGCGTCGGGCCTGCTCGGGGGAGCTGCCCGGCAGGCCGACCGGCCGGCCGTGCCGATCACCCTGTTCGTGCTCGGCCCCGGGACGATCGTGCCGGTCCGGATCACCTCATTTTCTGTCGAGGTGACCGAATTCCTGCCGTCGCTGTACCCACACATGGCCAAGGTGACCCTCGCCCTGCAGGTGCTCACCCCCGATGTCTTCAAGTGCAAGAAGGGCACCGCCATCACCGTCGCCGTGGCGGCGTATCGGTTCACGAAGCTCCAGGAGGACGCGCTCGCGCTGGTGGCCGCGGCGGGCGGGGCAGCCGCGACCGTGTCGATGCTGCCGATCTAGCCGGGTCCAGAGGGAAAGGAGAGAAGGACGTGTCCGTGTTCGACGAGAAGAGCCGCTACCTGAAGTACTCGAATGTGCTCGAAGCCGTGGACGAGCGCGGCCGGACGGTGAACTGGGTAACGCCCGCACGGATACCCGCGCAGCGTCTGCTCGGCGAGCACCTCCGACGCGAGGGGCAGCGGCTCGACCGAATCGCGGGGCACTACCTCGACGACCCGACGGGCTTCTGGCGGATCGCCGCGATCAACGACGCGATGACCGCAGACGCTATCGCCGACCTGTCGCGCGTACGCATCCCCGTGCGGGAGGGCTGATGGGCTTCGGCGCGATCCTCACCACCGGCGACGGTCTCTCCCCGCTCGCAGAGGATGTCATGCGCTGGATCGTCGAGGTCCGCGTCGAACAGGAGCTCAGCAAGCCCACGATCTACGCTGTTCGGTTCGAGGACGACCTGTGCGAGGGGAACCCCGTCGTAGCCGGTCGTCCCGAACTCCAGGCAAACCAGGTGCTCGGCATCTTTGTGTCGTCCGACGACGGCTACGAGTGTCTGGTCCACGGCCCGATCACCCGGTTGCGCACCTCGTCGATGGTCGGCGGCACCGGTTCCTGGGTAGAGGTCCACGGGCAGGACCGCCGCGTGGAGATGGACCGGATCGGCGTCCAGGCGACGTGGACCGGCAAGGCGTCCGAGGCCGCCCAGCGCGTCATCGAGGCATATGGGTACGAGGCCGACTGCGAAGAGACCCGCAAGGAGTACTCCGACGGCCAGAACGCCCTCAACCAGCGCGGCACCGACCTCGCCTTTCTCGAGGACATCGCCCGCAAGAACAACCTCGAGCTGTGGCTCAGCTACGAGACCTCCGGCCGGCCCGATGCCTTCTCGGTCAGCACCACCGTCAACGTGCGCAGTTCGCCGACCCGGACCTCGGCGCCCGGTCTGTCGCTGCCGCTCGCGCCCCCTGTGCTGCGGGCGCCGGGCGGCAAGGTACTGCGCGTCCAACCGCCGCCGGACGCCTGTGCGTCGGTCGCCCGGTTCGACACCCACGTGGACTTCGAGCGGCCCGGCGCCGCCCGCGGGTTCGCCCAGACCGTCGACAACGGCGAGACCTCGGAGCAGACCACCAGTCCGACCGACCCGACATTGGGGGAGGAGCGCGCCGACATCGTCGCGGTCGACGGCGTTGAGCGCACCGCCCTGGCGCCCCCGGTGACCGACCCCGACGAGCACTACCTGGCTCAGGAGGCACTGCTCACCGAGGCCGCCTGGTTCGTGCAGGTCGACTGCTCGGCCACTCTCGAACAGCTCGGCTTCCCGCCGCAGCCGCACCAAATCGTCGACGTCCAGTACGCCGGCGAACGGCTGTCCGGCCCGTACCAGGTCATGAAGGCGACCCACATCATCAACGCCGCCGACTCCTATGTCGACTTCAAGATCCGTGCCAACGGCCTACGCGAGACCCAGGGGGTGGTGCCGTGAGCGAGGACGTCGACCGCGTCGTCCAGGCGCTGAGCCAGCGATTCTTCGGCAAGTACCGCGGCGAGGTCACCGATACCAAAGACTCGACCGGCCGCGCCCGGCTCAAGGTGAAGTGCCCAGCGGTCCTCGGCCAGGAGGAGGTCTGGGCCATGCCGGCCGCCCCGTACGCCGGCGACAGCGTAGGTTTCTTCGCTCTGCCGCCCTCCGGCGCCTCGGTGTGGGTGGAGTTCGAGGCCGGGGAGATCAACCAGCCGATCTGGTCGGGCTGCTTCTGGAAGGACGGAGAGATCCAGGCGGGCGACGCCGAGGAGGGCGTGATGTTCCTGAAGACCCCAGGGTTCAGCATCCGCGTGGACAACGACCAAGGCACGGTCGAGATCGAGGCCTCCGGAGGAGCCAAGATCACTCTCGACTCCAACGGCATCACCCTGGAGGCCCCCGAGGTCAGCCTGAGCGCCAACGGTGCGTCCGCCAAGCTCTCCGCGAGTGGCTTCGACGCCATGAGCGGCGCCCTGACGGTGATGTGAAGGAGCTGTCATGGCCATGCCCACCGTCACCCTCCCCTCCGGTGTCAACGCCGGCGGTCCGGCCGTCGCCTTCGTCAGTGCCAACACCCGGGTCAAGAGCCAGAGCGGCTACCTGGGGCTCCAGTTCGATGTCGTCTTGTTCGGCGGGCCGATGGCCACCGGGATGTGGGCCACCGCCGGCAACCATGTGTTCGTCAACCAGGTGCCGGTGGTGCTGCAGAACTCGACCGGTACGGCGGTTGGTCCGGGGCCCGCGTCGGCTCCTATGTCCGTCGTACTCGGCGACACCAGGGTGAGAGGGAGCTGACATGGCGATTCCGGTCCGGCACCTGCGCTTCCCGTTCGGCGTGGCACTCACCGGCGGCACCGTCGCCGAGGAGCCCGACGACGACGTGTACGTGCGGCAGTTGATCCGCCAGGTGCTCCTGACGGCCCGGGGCGAGCGCGTGTGCCGGCCGGACTTCGGGGCAGGCCTGCGGCGCCAGGTCTTCGCCCCGCTCAACGACACCTCGGCGGCCCTCACCCGGACGCTCGTCTACGAGGCCCTGGTCACCTGGCTCGGCACCCTGATCAAGGTGGAGCAGGTGACCGTGCGCGCCGAGGCCGAGACTTTGCGGGTGAGCGTCGAGTACCTCAACATCGCGCGAGGCGAGCGGCGCCTGCTCGACGAGGACGTGACGCTGTGAGCGCCGGGCGCGAGAGCAGGCTCGGCGTCCTGTGCCGGCAGGTACCGCGAGTGCTGACCGGCATCGACTTCGTGCAGGTGGTCGACCCGGTGGACCAGACCCGGCTCCGCATCCTCTTCGTCATCGAGCCCGATGACGTCACCCCCCCGCTGGTCTCCCCGGCCGACCTCGCCAACCCCAGCAACGGCGCCACCGACGTCGATGTGTCGATCACCGCTCGCCACGGGTCGGCGGCGATCGAGGTGACCACGAAGGACTGGCGACAGGTCACCCTCGACAGCCTTACCCGTATCTGCCTGGAGATCGTGGTCGCCGAGCCCGGCGGGTTCGAACCGTATGTCCTGACCCTCACCCACCGGCCCTCGGGAGGCGGGCCGGTGCAGTTCGATCCGTTCTCCTCGAGCGTGGTCTTCGACTTCAAGCAGGCCTGCGAGACCGGATTCGACTGCGAGCACCACCCTGGGTGTCCGCATGAGCCGGGCGTCGACTTCCCTGTCGATTACCTGGCGCGCGACTTCGGTAGCCTGCGCCGGGCTCTGCTGGATTTCGCCGCCCAACGCCACCAGGACTGGCGCGAGCCCATCGTGGCCGACTCCGGCGTGATGATGCTGGAGATCATGGCCGCGCTCGGCGACGAGTTCTCCTACGCCCAGGACCGCTCCGACGGCGAGACCCGGTTCGGCAGCGCGACCCAGCGCGCGAGCCTCTTCTCCCACGCCCGGCTGGTCGAGTACCGGCCGGACGTCGGCTGCCCGGCCAGTGGCGAGGTCGTGGTCTCCGCGTCGGCCGCGGGGACCGTGCCCGCCGACGCGGTCGTGCATGCGGCCGGCCGTTCCCTGGCGGTTGTGCCCTTCAGCATCGACGTGCCGCTGTGGGTGCACCCGTTCTGGAATTCGCTGCCCGTCCACAGCCCCGACCCGGAGCAGGACTGCCTGGCTGCCGGTCTGACCTCGATACTGGTCGCGACCGGGACGCCGCCCGCGAGCAGCACGCCGCCGGACCCGAGCAACCCGGGCGCCGGCCTGTCGCTGCCGGACTTCCTGGGCGGCCGCCGGGTGATGCTGGTGTCCGATCCCGCGGACGCCTCGAAGGGCCGCCGCGCCTGGCCGGTGACCGTCACCTCGGTCGCCCAGCTCGTCGACCCACTCATCCTCGTCGGCGGCGCGCCCACCCAGGTGCTCCGGCTTTCGTGGGAGGAGGTCGCGGCCACGCCCTTCGACCTACCGATCGACGGGCTCACGGTGGCTTTCAACGTCGCCTCGGTGACCGCCGGTGAGCCGGTCATCGAGTACGCCCGGGCCGGGGGCGACGACGACATCGAGGCGGTGCACGCCGGCCTGCCGCCGCTGGTCGAGGAGAAGCTCCTGCAGCTGCCCCGTCTGGTGGAGCGCGAAGGCCCGTACGCCGGCCTCGACGGCACCGACCGTACGGTTATCGCCCGCGTGGGTCTCGCCGCCACCGAGCCGATGTCACTGCGCTTCGACAGCGTCGGCCGGCCGCGCGTGACCGTGCACGAGATCGTTCCCCCGGCGGCGTTCCCGAGCCCGCTGCCCAGTGACCCGGCTGAGGTGCTCAGCCTGTTCGGCGACGGCGTGGAGTATCAGTGGGTCCCGGACCTGCTCCAGCTCGATCTCGACACACTCGGGTTCGTCGTCGAGCCGGGCATGTGGCGCACCGTCGACACCCACCGGCTGCCCACGTCCGACTTCGCCTTCCGCGACTACGCGAGCGACGCCGGGTGGACCGTGAAGTTCGGCTTCGGCGACCTCGGGAGCTCCCCGGCCGACGGCACCCTGCTGCGCCTGCGCTATTACACCGACCCAGGCCTCGACGGGAACATCGCCAGCTTCACGATCGCGCTCTCGTGGCCGTTCGGGCCGAAGCCGGACCCTCAGCTGTCCGGCTTCGTCTCCGCAGTCACCAACCCGCTGCCGTTCGCCAACGCGAGCATCGAGGAGACGGCCGGGTCGATCAGGCTCAACGCGCCCCAGCACTACCGCGCCCGGCCGCGGCGGGCGGTTCGCCCGGAGGACTACAGCACTATCATCGAGCTGCTGCCCTGGGTCGACCGTGCCCACTCGACCACGCGTTGGACCGGCTCATGGTCCACCGATTTCGTCGCGGTCGACCCCGAGGACTCGGTCGCCATGTCCGACGAGCAGCGCGGTGAGCTGGCCGCCGAGATCGACTGCATCAGGCTGGCCGCGAGGGATGCGCGGTCCGTCGACCCGGCGTACCGCGACATCGACCTCGAGGTGTCGGTGTGTGTGGCGGCGGGCTTCGCCGTCGGCGACGTCCTCGAACGGGTGCGCGACCGGCTCGCGCCACCGGGATTCTTCGCCCCGGCGAACTTCACCTTCGGCGAGCCGCTGCACCGCTCCGCCGTCGAGGCGGCCGTCCAAGGCGTGCCCGGCGTCGCGCATGTCGACGCCCTCAATGTCCGGGTGCACGGGGTGGGGGACTGGCGGCCCTTCACCGAGGCAGCCATCGCGGCCGACCCCGACGAGATCATCCGGCTCCAGGACGACCCGAACCACTCGACGCTCGGCCTGCTCCGAGTGCACGCGGCAGGGGTGATGTGAGGTGAAGTACGACCCGCCGACCTGCTGCCCACCGCAGCCTCACCCGCCGCGCACGGTGATCCAGCCGGGCATGAGCAGGCTTGCCCGGCAAACCGCGACCTTCCCCCAGTGGCGTGCGGCGATGCTGCGGTCGATCCGTGACCCTGACCACAAGGAGCTCGCCGGCTGGACGGCCGACCGTGAAGGCGACCTCGGCGTGATGCTGCTGGAGCTATGGGCCTACGTCCTCGACGTGCTGTCCTTCTACGACGCCCGCCTGGCCGAGCGGGCCTACCTGGCGACGGCACAGGCGACCGATACAGTCGCGGAGATCGTGTCCCTGCTGGGGTACGAACCCCGGCCGGCCTTGGCGGCCGCCGTCCGGCTCGCCCTCGAGGTGCGCGGCGACACCCCGGTCGACATGAGCGCTCGCACCGGCTTCCGCAGTGAGGCGTTCGGCACCGAGCCGCCGCAGGTCTTCGAGACCCTCGACGCTGCGACGTTGTGGCCGCAGCGCAGTGCCTGGACGCTGGCGCCGTACCGGCGGGACGCGTACGACGGTACGATGCGGTTCCGGCCCGGTGAGGGCCCGGCCAGGGGGAACGTCGTCGCCGTCACGTTCGACGGGCACGCCAGGTTCGCTGCGACCGTGGCGTCGGTCGATACCGAGAACCACCCTGACGGTGGGCGGTACCAACGGATCAGGTTCGGGCCCGATGTCGACACCTCGCAACTCGGCACCGGGCTGAAGCTCTCGCTTTTTCGGGCATTCGTCCTGGGGCTGCGTGCCCCGCTCACCGGATTGGTGGACGGTGCCAACCGTGTCTCGGGCAACGCCGTGGGCAGCGAGGTGCCGGTGACGACCGCGTCCGGCAGCCAAGATGGCCTGGGCTGGGTCGTCCTCGACACGTTCTACGCGCAGTTGGCCGCGGGCGGTGTCGCGGCGCTGGAGGTCGGCGGAGGGATGTACGCGGTCACGATCACGGCCGCAGCCCGATTCGACCACACTGTCACGGTCGGGTCCGGGGCCATCACCCAGACCTACCCGACATCCCTGGTCGAGTTCGGCCTCGACGGCACGCTCCCTGCCCTCGAAAAAGCGCTCGGCGGTCGCGACATCGTTTTCCACGCGTTGCCGCGGCCACTAGGACGCCTCGTCCGTCCCGCCGCGCCGACGCGCACGCTCGCCGATCTCCGGTTGCGGCCCAACCTGCAGCCCGTGGTCGCGGCACTGGGCGACGCGCCGGTCGACGGTCACGCGATCGCGGTCGGCGCCGGGCAGGCAGGCGCCCTCGTCGAGGGCAGGGTCGACGCCTGGCCCGATGGTCGCGGGCGGTTCGTCCCGACCGAGGACAGCCCACCGTTCCCTGCTCCGCTCCCAACACCTGTCCGGTTGCTCGGCAACGTCGTCACCGCGGTCCGTGGCGAGACCGTGACGCGCGAGGTGCTCGGGTCCGGCGACGCCGCCCAGGCTTTCCAGTCGTTTTCGCTGAAGAAGAAGCCGCTGACATGGGTGGCGGACGCGTGCGCCGGGCGCGGCCGGCGTCCGCACCTCGACGTCGCCGTCGACGGCCGCTACTGGACCTGGGTCGAGACCCTGTACGGCACCGGGCCCGACGACCGGGTGTACGCCGTACGAATGGCGTCCGACGGGACCGCGACGATCCAGTTCGGCGACGGTGTCACGGGGAGTCGGCTGCCCACCGGCGTCGCCAACGTCGTGGCGGGCTACCGCTTCGGCGCCGGGGCGGCGAAGCCGCCCCCAGGGGGGATCAGACAGGCGGCACGGGCGGTGCGCGACCTCACCCGGGTGTCGTCGCTGCCGCCGTACGGCGGGGCGGACGCCGAGTCTGCCGACGACATCCGGCACACGGCTCCCGACGCCATGCTCAGCCTCGGCCGCGCGGTGTCCGCGGCGGATTACCTGGCGCTGGCCCGTTCGTTCAGCGGTGTGGTCAACGCCTCCGTCGCCCAACGTTGGGACACCTCCCGGCTCTGCATGACCATCGACGTTGCCATCGTCGCCGACTCCGGCGACCCGTCGCCCGACCTGGCGACCTACCTGCGGGATCGGTCGGCACCCGGGGTACCGGTGACCGTGAGCCTGGCGACACCGGTCGTCGTCCCCCGGTTCGACGTGTCGATCGCGGTAAAAAACGGCTTCGTCGTCGAGACGGTGCTCGCCGGGGTGACGACCGCGCTGCTCGGCAAGGTTACGGGGTTCCTCGCGCCCTCGAGGCTGACGATCGGCGGGCCGGTGTTCCACAGCCACGTGGTGGCCGCCGCGCACAGCGTCGCCGGGGTCGCCGGGGTCAATGGGATCTCCCTCACCTCGGGCCCGATGCCCTCCGCGATGGTCCCCGGTCCGGCGCGCTACTTCGACTTCCTCACTCACGGGAAGGTGGTGTGAGATGGCTGGCACGCGTCCCGCGCACGACGACTACGAGCGGCACTACGCCGAGAAGCTCTGGGCGTTGGTCCCGGAGATCCACCGCCACGAGGACGGGATCGCCGAGCCTCCCGGACAGCTACGCGCGCTGGTGCAGATCCTTGCCGATCAGGCAGCGATCGAGCGCCGCAGCATCGACCGGATCATTGCCGACAGCAGGATCGACGAGGCCGACGACTGGGCGGTCGCGTACATCGGCCAGCTGCTCGGCACCCGTCTGCTGCACCCACTCAACTCGGCCGGGCGACGGGCCGATGTCGGCCACACACTGGCCTACCGCCGGCGTGCGGGAACCCCGCGTCTGCTGGAGACGCTGGCCAAGGAGGTCGCCGACTGGGACGCCGCCGCCCAGGAGGCCTTCCAGCACCTGTTCCGCTACCCGCACGCGCTGGACCGCGTCTTCCCGACCGGACCGGTCACCCACACACCGCGCGGCGGCTTCCCGGACCTGCGCCGGACGCGGATCGGCGACGTGCTCGGCGGCCCCTTCGAGGACGTCGCCTACCGGCCGGAGTTCCGGCCCGGGCGCAGCACCCGCGGTCGGTACAACGTCCCGACGGTCAATCTGTTCTGCTACCGCAAGTACGCGTTCCCGCTGGCTGACGTGACACCGTTCCGACTCGATGCCACGCACTACACCATCGATCCCTCGGGCCGCGGTCACGTCCCTCTCTTCCAGCCGGGGGACCTCACTCAAGAGGACTGCGTCAAGCCCCGCGAGTGGGATGTCCGGATGCCCATCACCTGCCGTCGCCTCAACGCAGTGCTCTACCGGCTGTCGGTGTCGGCCGCCACCGCCGGGCCGGGTTGGGGCACGATGGTGGGCCGGACCTTCGAGTCCGAGGACGATCTGTTGGCTGCCGCGACAGCCGACGGTGCCGGCAACCCGACCGGTCTCCTGGTGGCGGCGCTCGTCGCGGACAGCCCCAAGGCGCGGCTGTTGGCCGATGTGGACGCGGCAGGGCCTGCCATCAGCCTCGCGCTCGGAGCGGGCGCGCCGCTGCCGCCGTACGCGGTGGTCGGCGCCGGCCTGTCGGCCTGGGCCGACGGTGTCACAGTCAGCGCCGACGTCGAAGCCCTGGTAGACCCGGCTCGGGGGCTGGTGGAGCTCACGGCGGCCCCGGGAGGCAACGAGCTCGAGGTCAGGCGGGTGCACTACGGGATCCTTTACCCCGTCGGCGCTGGGACCCACGACCGCAGCGACCGCGTGCCCGACACCGGACCCCCGCCGCTGGGGACCACCTCGCCCGTGCTCTCGGCCGTCACCGGCGACCGGGTATTCGGCGACAGCCGCACCTATACGCCCACGACGGGCGACTCGAGGATCGACGTGACCGCTGCCGCGCGGCTGTGGGCGGCCGACCGCGAACGGCCGTTCGTGCTCCTGAGGCCCGCCTCCGACGAGGCTGCCATCGAGATCCGGGCCCTGGTCGCTGGCGCGTCCCTGGAGCTGAGCGGACTGTGGCTCGGCGCGCTGCTGCGCGGCACCGCGACGGGCGGGTCACTGTGTGAGCTCAGGCTGACCGGCTCGTTCGACCAGGTCGTGCTGCGTGACGTGACGCTGGACCCCGGCGGCACCCAAGCCGCGCTGGTCGGGAACACGCCCGGCGTGATCCCTCACGTGCGGCTGGTGGTGGCGGGTCAGGTGGAGGAGCTCGTCCTGGACCGCTGCATCCTCGGCTCAGTTCACGAAGCAGCTGGCAGCACCGGGTCGTCGGTGGCCTGCACCGCCGCCCGGATCACCCTCGTCGACTCGATCCTGCTTCCGCATCACGCCGACCCGGTGCTGTCGCTGCCCGGGGCCGAGCTGCGGATGGATCGCTGCACGGTGCTCGGTGACTGCCGAATCGGCCGGGCCGATATCAACAACTCGATCATCAACGGGACTCTTGAGGTGCAGGACGCGCAGAACAGCTGTTTGCGCTTCTCGATGGTGCGGAGCGGCGCGCGAACGCCCTCGCAGTACGAGTGCGTGGTGCTCCCCACCGGCCTCGCGAAAGGATCCTTCGAGTCCGTGCGCTTCGGCGACGCCGGGCTCGGGGTCCTCGCCGACCTGTGTCCCAAGTCCGTCCGCGAGGGCGGCGAGGGTGGCACAGAGATGGGCGTCTACAACCGGGCGCTCGCCCCCATCAAGCTCGCCGACCTGACCGCCAAGGTCGCCGAGTTCGCCCCGATCCAGGCCGTCGTCCAGCTGATTGTCCAGACCTGAAGGAAGTGCCATGACTGCCGATGTCTCCCGAAGCCTGGCCGATCGCGACAAGCTGTTTCGCACCGTCCTCCGCCAGCAGGGCCGGTTGCCCACCGACGCCGAGGAGAACCATGCCGCCGAGCTGGCCGGTTGGTCCCACGATGCCGAGTTCGTCGAGACCATCACGCCTCTCGGCACGCCCGACGACGGCTTCAAGATCGTCGTTCCTGCGGGCCTGCACACGGGGTTCGACATCCTCCCCGGCAGCTACTACCTGGGCGGCGCCCGCGTTGAGAGCCCCGCATTGCTCCCGTATGCCGACCAGGTCGCGAGCAACTGGCTCACTCAGGACGAGCCCGTGGTTGCCGACAGTCGGGTGGTGGTGTGGCTCGAAGTCGAGGAGCGGGTCGTCACCGCCGTCCAGGACGCCGAGCTCCTGGAGCCGGCGCTGCGCGGCGCCGACGGGTCGGCCCGGACCCGCCTGTGCTGGCGGGTGCGCCAGGCGGTCACCACCGCTGACGACTGCCACGAAGCTCTGGCGGAGGCTCTGCCGGCGGACATCGCCGCGTCGCTCGACCCACGGACCGGCGCGATCGCCTCCTCTGGGCTGCTGGCTATCGGCTTCGACGACGGGGCCGTCGACCTCGACCTTTGCATGCCGGCCGTCGAGTCGGGATACCTCGGCAACCGCAACAACTGCTACCGCGTCAAACGCACCCGGCCCGGCTACTTCGTCTGGGGTGAGGATAACGCCGCGCAGCTGTACCGGGTCACTGTCGCCTCCGACAAGAGGACCATCCGCTTCCTCACTGAGCCCCGCGACGAGTACCTGCGGCCCCGCGCCGGGCAGACCGTCGAGCTACTGCGCGGCGATGTGCTGCTGCCCAACTACGAGCGGGTCGCAGAGCTCGACGGCGACTTCTTCCGGGTGACCGGTGGCTTCAACGACGGTGCCATCACCGTTGGGTCCGACGTCGAGGACGACTGGCTCGCGTGGCTCTCCACCTCGCCCATCGACCCGGGCTCGCCGTCCGGCACGCAACGGCACCTCTACCTCCGCGTCTGGACCGGCGGCGGTGACGGCGCGGACCCGGATGTGACCTTCACGCAAGGCACGGCACGCGCCCTGCCGGGCACCGGTCTCACCGTCACGTTCTCGGGTACGACTCTGACCGGCGATGGGTGGACGGTGTCGGCGCGGCCGGACGCGCCCACGCGGGTGCTGCCTTGGGCGATGCACGACGGGATGCGGGCGCACGGTCCGCGGCGACACGTGGCTCCGCTGGCCATCGTCGACTTGGCGACCGGTCAGGTGCACGACTGTCGCGAGCGCTTCCGGCCGCTCCACAGAATCCGGACCTGTTGCATGGTCACGGTCGGCCCTCCCGGCACAAACGTCGGCGATGTGGATTCGATCACCGCCGCCGTCGACCTCGTGCCGCCCGAGGGCGGCACCATCTGCCTGCTGGCGGGGGAGCACCCGGCGAACATCATGGTCGAGGGCCGCCGCGACCTCCGGTTCACCGGCTGCCCCGGCAAGACCATGTGGGTGCCCACGGACCCCGACCAGCCCTTGGTGACCATCATCGACTCGACGAGGGTCACCTTCTCCGAGATCGTCTTCACCTCGGGTGTGGCGCCGGCCATTGTGGCCGGCAAGTCGGACCCCTCCGACAGCTCGATCGAACACGGCGGCCTGGCGGTCACCCACTGTCTCTTCAGCGCGTCAGTCGGCTGCGCCGTGCTCGCACGGTCGATGGACGGTGCCACTCTCACGCACTGCCGATTGCTGGCCGGGCCCTACCCGCAGGTGATCCGGCAACCGGACTTCGAGCCTCTCCCCGCGGTCTTCCTGCAGGGCCGGCGGCTGGTGGTCGAACGCTGCGAGATCCGCGCCCGGCGTGAGGTGAATCTGGTCGCCGGGCGCCTTGCGCTCGGCGGCATACAGATCGGCGGCGGGTCGCAGGGCGTGACCATCCGCGACTGCCTGATCGAGGACGGCGCAGGCATCGGTATCACCTTCGGATCGATTACCTATGTAGGGGTCGATCGTGCTGCATTCGACGAGGACGCCGAGACCGTGCTGGATCGGGCCGTCGGCAAGTACGCCGCCAGTGACTCCGGGTCGGTCAAACACGGGTACGTCCGTATGCTGCGGGGCTTCCGGCTCGTCACCGGCGCGGCGGGCTGCGTCGGCGTCGAGCCGGTCGACCCAGACGGCGGCGGCGACGACCGCGAGGTACTGGTCCCGGTCTCGGAGGGGATCGTCGACGACGTGGAAGTCCGGCACAACCGGATCCTCGGTATGGGCAGCAGCGGCGTCGCGACGTACCCGCTGGGCATGTCGACGACGAACCGAGCACGCGACGCCGTCGCCGTGAGCCGGCTCAGCTTCGTCGACAACCTGGTGGCCGACTGCGTCCGGTTCGAGGTCAACGTGCGCGACGAGGTGATGCGCACGTTCCTCCCAGTCGGCGGTGTCGCGCTCGCGATAGCCGTGGACTGTCTGTTCCGCGGCAATGAAATCGTCCGTAACGGCAGCGACTTCGGCGGTGGCACCTGCGGCATCGGCATCGTCTACGGCGAGGACGTCCGCGTGATCGATAACCGGATCGAGGACAACGGCCGTCACGACGTGAAACGTGCGGCAACTGGCCCGAACGCCGGCGTGCACGTGTCCACTGTGCGCGCCTCGATCGGCCTCGAGGGAGCCGGTGCGATGGCAGGAGCCGACGGCCCGGCCCTGACCGTTCACGGCAACATGATCAGCCAACCCGCCGGACGCGCCTTACGGGCGTTGGCCCTGGGCCCGGTATCGGTCGCCGACAACCGGCTGGTGGGCGGCAACCCGAGCCGGCTGTTCGCCGAGCTGACGAGAGCAACCACCCACCTCAGCCACGCGAAGGGGCTACGGTCGCCCAGCTTCTCGGGCTTCGACCTGGGTGAGGTCGAGCGGATCCTCGACCTGCTGGGCGGCGACGCGGTCAACCTGGTGAACCTGGCGATCGCGCCGGACCTGCTGATGCTGCAGCGACGGCGGCGACGGGGTGACATCGGCGGGCTGGCCGAGATGTTCGCCACGTTGGGCTCGCCTACCAGAAGGGTCTCGTACCCGCCGGCAGCGTCGGTGGCGTCGCGCTTCCGGTACGGAGGTGCCACGATGGTCAACGACAACCAGATCAGCCTGCACCGGCCGCTGCCATCCGGCCCGCCGATGACGCTGTCGTCGATATTGGTCGTCTCCCTGGACGACGTGAGCTTCGCCGACAACCAATTCGGGGTCGAGCTCGACCGCGAGCTCGCGATCGCGAACGCAATCCTGTTCGGTGTGACGGTTCGCGTGAACGGCAACCGCGGACAGGAGGCTGTGCCGACCTTGGTGTCGGTCCTGGCCCTTGCGCTGGTCTGGTGCACCGCGGCGCTCAACCAGACGACCGGGCGCCTGGTAGTGACCGGGCTGGCCGGCACCGTCAACACCGACAACCTGACCGGGTAGAGAGGAGGACGCGAGTGAGTACCGACGAAACCCTGAGCACCCTGAAGAGCCTGCAACGACAGATCCCCGAGGCGCGGGAGGCTCACGGGCTGGTGATGCTGCTCGGCAACGGGCTCGCCGAGGCGATGGTCGGCATGCGCGCCAGTCAGGCTCGACTGGAGGCTGTGCGCACCGAGGCTCGGGGCGACGCCTCCGCACTCGTCCGGCGGGCGGAGGCCGACGCAGCCCAGGCCGCGGTGGAGGTCGTCCGTGGCGAGGTACGACGATTGCGGGTCACCGAGCCACCCACCGGTGAGCAAATGAGGAGCGTGTACGGCCACGTCATCGACGGAGCAGACCCGGTCGCGGGAGCGGTCGTCGCGCTGATGGACGGTGACGAGGCGCTCGTCTGCATCGAGACCGGAACGGACGGCGAGTTCACGCTGTCCGTCGACGGTGACCGTCCGCTGGCCCTGCGGGTCACGATCGGGGACAAGGTCGTGCACCGCGACGACGAGGCGACCCTCGCGCCGACGTCGTTCCCGCCGTACCGGCTGGTCGACCTCGGCGAAGCGACCCCCGAGCCGCCGACCCAGCGACCCTGCGATCGACCGTCGTCCGGTCCGCTGCCGAAGCCCGGCGGATCACTGACCGAGACGCTCGAGAAGCTGCGGGCCGCCGACCTGTCCGTGTCGCATGTGCGAGTCTCGGCTTCCGACGACACGACACCGAAGGTCACGAAGCTGGACCACGCGGACGGCGGGATCGGCCTGGAGGTCGCGGTCCGGCCGACGGACGTCGGCCGGCTCGCGGTCGTCGCGTCCGTGCTGGCGCACCAGCCCGACGCCGAGGCGGCCGGCGTCCGCAGCGCAACAGCAGCGACGGCGGCGCTGCGGGCCGCGGAGGTGACGACCTGGGAGGAGATCCGGGTCCTTCCCCGGCAGAAGCCCGAGGAACTCGCCCGGCGTTTCGGCCTCGACGCCAGGAGCGGGGCCGCCCTCCGGAAGGCGCTGGCGGCGACGCTCACGACGATCGACGTCGTCGACGAAGGGTAGGGGACCCGTGCCCAGCGCCAAGGTGGCGACCCAGGCGAAAGAGCCCTCGAAGAAGCCACCCGGGCACAAACCGATCCAGAAGAAGCTGGCCGTCGGCGCGGCGGGCGACCGCTTCGAACGCGAGGCCGACCAGGTCGCCCGGGAGGCGGTGCACGGACACGGCGCCGACGAAGCGGTGGCCATCCCGCCGACGATCAGCTCGCTCGGCGCGCAGCGCGCTCCGCTGCCGCCGGCCACGCGGGATAAGCCGCAAAACTCAGCCTCCCGCCGCGCCAAGCCTGTGCAGCGCAAACCGGCACCCTCGCTGCCGCGGATCGGCGCAGACCGGCCATCGGGCAAGCGCGCGCAACGGGACGCGGTCGCCGGCAGCGCGGGAGCGACTGCGCCTGCCGGCGTCGAAACCTTGATCGGGCGGATGCAGGCGGGTGGCGGCCGTGCCCTCGACGGCGGTGCCCGGAACCTGCTGGAGAGCAGGCTCGGCCACGACTTCTCCAGTGTCCGAGTGCACCACGACAGTGGCGCGGCGAGCGCCGCGCAGGCACTGAACGCCCGCGCGTTCACGGTCGGACGGGACGTCTTCTTCAACACCGGGGAGTACCGGCCGCACACGCTGGCCGGCCGCGAGCTGATCGCCCACGAGCTCACCCACACCGTCCAGCAGGCCGGGGGAGGGGTACGGAAGAAGGTGCAGCGGGCACCCACCCCAGGCACCGGCACGACCTCACCACAGCAGGAGGAGGAGCAGGACCAGACGGCGCCGACGTCGACGACGTTCGCCTCGACCCGGTTGCCCGGGGGTGGTCTCGACACCTCCAACGTGGGCAAGAGCCGGGGCATGATCACGCTGCCTGTGCTGGGCCTGCCCTCGGTCGCGGGTGCACTCAAGGGCACAGCCGGGGGACTCGTGACGCCAGTGGCGGCGCCGGGCCGGGAGGTGCCGGCGGTGGGGGCGCCGTTCACGCTGGGGCCGGTGGGCGAACGCGACGACAGCAAGGCCCATGAGGTATGGACAGCCTACGCCCGCACCAACTTCAAGGCCGGCGTGCGCGCCAAGCTGGACCAGATGCTTGCGGGGACCCCGAACGTGCCGCAACTGACCGGGACCGGCAACGCGACACCGGTCTACTACCTGAAATTCAAGAACAGCGGTGGGCACGTCTTCATCGGTACCCTCGACGAGCTGTCCGACCAGGACGCACTGCTACGGCCGCAGTGGAGCAGGACTGGCAGCCCGTTGCAAGGGCGTGGCGCGACCCTCGACGCCGACCACTTCCTCGAGCTGCAGATCGGCGGTAACGACGCCGCCGACAACATGTGGCTTCTCGGGTCGGGCTACAACCGCTCCGTCGGCAGCGCGCTCAAGGCCCACATCGAGCGTGACCTCAAGACGATCCTCGTCGAGGTGGGGTCGACGTCGATCCCGGAGACAGAGAGGCCGACCGACGTCAACGAGATGAAGCGCGTCTGGACTATCCGGTTCTCTACGGTCGCCGCAGGCTCCGGCTTCGACACGACACAACCCGACTTCTGGACGCAGAACCAGATAAACACCGGCGCTCACCTCGACCACCTCAAGTTCATGACCGAGGCGGACCTGGTGGCCGCGGGGCTGCGTCTGGAGAATAATGGCGTACAGCCCACTCGTGTCCGCATCTTTCCCGGCCCTGGTGGCGGTGCCATGAGGACGGTGCGGCTCAACGCAGCTGAGCAGGTCGAGGGCGGGACGTTCCTGTACCCGAACATCTGGGTGACCGGAGGCGCCTACTTCGGCGGCTCCACCGACCAAGCGGAGACGCGGCTGCTCCGCCTGGATGTCGTGATCAACAAGGTCGCCAAGGGGACCAAGAACCCGATCGCGGCGAAGAGCGGCACCATCGACGTCCTGCGCGACCCGAGGATGGGCATCGCGGGCTACCTCTCGCGGCAGTCGATCATCAACCAGTTCGCCTACATGGATTTCGCCCCGCTCAGCCCGCTGGCCTTCACCGACCTGGGCGTGAACGCCGAAGGCGTGCTGGTCGGCACCGGCAGCGTGCTGTCGTCGAAGGCGCTGTTCCCCGGCCTGAGCGTGCCGCTCGTCCTGTACGGCGACCGGATCATGATGAGCTTCCCGGTGCCGGCCGACAACCTCAGCCTCGGTCCACTCACCGTCACCGAGGCCGCGCTGTCATTGGGGGTCGGGACGCCGGGCCTGTTCATCGAGGGGTACGCCGGGTTCGTCGTCAACGGCCTCGGCTCCGGATCGCTGACAGCCGAGATCGCCGAGCACGGTCCGCAGCTGAGCGGTGCGTTCAACTTCGACGCCGACTTCTTCACGCCCGCGCAGGTGACGGCGACCTACGATCTGGCGACCGACACTCTGACCGCCGGCGGCACCCTCGGTGTGGAGAAAGGCAAGATCGAGGGCGTCGACTCCGGGACGGTGACCGTGCTGGTGTCGCGCGAACGCCTCGACTTCAACGGCATGATCAACCTGGGCGCCCCGTTGGCCGGCACTGTGGTGGACGTCGCTTACACCCACGACGAAGGGCTGCGGATCGGCGCCAACAACATCCCGCTTCCGTTCGCCAGCCTGCCCGCTGTGCAGAACGCAACCATGTCGGTCGCCGCCACGCGCACCCCCGAGGGGGTCTGGAGCTTCGGCGGCACCGGCCAGGCCATGCTCGCCGCACCCGGTGCCACCGGCGTCATCGCTTTGCGCTACCTCGACGGCGTCGTCACGATGACGGCCGCGGGACAGGTGGCCAAGGGGCCCGCGAGCGGCACCCTCAACTTCACCGCGACCAACGCGCCGCTCGACGAGCAGGGCAACCCGGTCGAGGGGCCACCGACCACGACGGTCACGGTGTGGGGCCGGGGCATGGTGACGATCCGGTTCGGCAACGTCCTGATGGGGACCGCCGGCATCGAGCTCACTCGTGACAATCGGGTCATCCTCAGCGGAATCGTCGCGCTGCCGCCGGAGTTCGAGGTCTTCCCCCGGCGGACGTTCACCAAGGACCTGCTGCACATCGAACCGCCCGAGTTCCCCATCTGGGGCGTCTCTGTCGCCGGAGTCGGTGTGGGCGTTTTCGCCTTCGTCGACGCACGCATCGCGTTCGAGGCGTATGTCGGCGCGGGCGTCATCCGTGATGCCGCCATAACCGCGGAGCTCGACCTGGACCACCCGGAGCTCGCAACACTGCACGGGCACGGCGAGTCCTTCGTGCCGGCGTACGCGGGCCTCACCCTCGACGTCGGCGGTGGTCTGCGCGCGCGGGCGGCGGTCGCCTATGCCCAGGGCCGAGTCGGCCTCCAGGGCACGCTCGGCATCCAGGCAGACGCCTCGGCCGGGCTCGACATCGACTGGAACCCGACCAGCGGCCTCGCCGTCGAGACACGTGTGGCCACCAACGTGCGGCCGAAGTTCCGCCTCAGCGCCAATGCCTCAGTGACGATCGGAGTCGACCTGCTCGTCACCGACGTCTCGCGTACGTTCGGGCCGTGGCAGCGCACGCTGGGGGAGTTCGGGCCCAACATGGAGCTCGGCGTCGAGTTCCCGGTGCGCTGGTCGGAAGCCAACGGCCTCGACCTCAGCGTTGACGACATCGTCGTACGCCAACCTACCCTCGACGCCCGGGGCCTCATGAGCAGCGTGTTCGATGAGTTGGCGGGCTGATCGTGCGAAAGTCCTAGCTCGGCAA